>JAYSVQ010000405.1:0-4131 GCA_043718485.1 Bacteroidota bacterium | reverse complement strand
AATCAGGATCAACGAAAAAAACTGGAGTCCCTCCTCAAACAAGCAGGGGATTTGGAGCGATTGACTTCCCGGCTCGGTGCGTTTAAAATTACTCCCCGTGAATGTATGACACTCAGGCAAAGCCTGAATTTGGTTGCACCTTTAAAAACCTTACTGCTTTCTTTTGAAACCGTTTCCCTCAGCCGCCTTTCTGAAGGGTTGGAAAATGTGAATGAACCGCTCCAAATCCTTCAACAACAATTGTCAGATGAGCCGGGTAACAATTTTGCCCACGGAGGCATCATTAGAGATGGTTTTAATGCAGATTTGGATGAGCTGAGGAATATTTCTCTGCATTCAAAAGACCTGTTAAAAGAAATGCAGGAGAGAGAAGTGGCACGAACGGGAATCACTTCCTTGAAAGTAAGTTTCAATAAGGTTTTTGGGTATTATATAGAAATAACGAATACACATAAAGACAAGGTTCCCTCAGATTACATCCGCAAGCAAACCCTCACCAATGGAGAACGTTACATAACCGAAGAATTGAAGAATTACGAAGAGAAAATTCTGGGTGCTGAAGAAAAAATCCTGACAATTGAACAACGTCTTTATCAGGAATTATTGAGGGCGCTGCAACAGTGGTTATCTGTTTTTCAACGGGATGCAGCAATTTTTGGGGAAGTTGATGTATTGCATTCTTTTGCGAACTTGGCGCTCGAGCGAAATTTCGTTAAACCAGAAATAAATTCCGGACAGACAATTGACATTCAATCAGGCCGACATCCGGTAATTGAAACAACCCTGCCCAGAGAATCGCCTTATGTGCCTAACGATGTTTTTTTAGATGGTGAAACCCAACAAATCATAATAATTACCGGGCCAAACATGGCCGGTAAATCTGCCTTATTGCGACAAACCGGATTGATTACTTTGATGGCGCAGGCAGGTTCATTTGTCCCTGCATCCTCCGCAAAAATCGGAATCGTCGATAAAATTTTTACGCGCGTCGGAGCAAGCGATAACCTGAGCACGGGGGAATCCACTTTTATGGTTGAAATGACGGAGACGGCAAAAATTTTGAACGCATGCACTTCCCGTAGTTTAGTTTTGTTGGATGAAATAGGCAGAGGTACGAGTACATACGATGGCGTTTCAATCGCATGGGCTTTGGTTGAATATTTGCATGAGCATCCGGAAAGTGCAGCCAAAACTTTATTCGCAACCCATTACCATGAGTTGAATGAGATCAGCGGAAAAATGGGAAGGGTTAAAAACTTTAATGTCTCGGTAAAAGAGTATGACGGTAAAATTATTTTCCTCAGAAAATTAGTTGAGGGTGGGAGTGCCCATAGTTTTGGAATTCATGTTGCAGAAATGGCCGGTATGCCTCAAGAATTGGTGAGCCGGGCCAATGAATTGCTCTTGCATTTTGAGGCCCATAAAGTAGATTCGAGAGATAAAGCACAAAACGTAAAATTCTCGACCGAGCAACTTTTACAACTCAACATGTTTGAGCTAAAGGACAGCGATACGCTTCGTATTCGTCAGATACTCAATGGGGTGGATGTGGACAGAATGACGCCCGTTGAGGCACTTTTAAAGCTTCAGGAAATCAAAATGGCCTTAGTAGAGACAAGCCCCGGAAAGGCTTAATCTGCTTTTTTAATAAAAAATGAAGTTTTTTAGCATTCTATTGACTTAAATCCGCAGAGAGTGCTATTTTTGCGGTTCAATTGATGGAAAGGGTGCTGAAAAGGCATCTGTGAGAGAGAAAAATTAAGCGGGAATAGCTCAGTTGGTAGAGCACGACCATGCCAAGGTCGGGGTCGCGAGTTCGAGTCTCGTTTCCCGCTCCAAAGGAAGCAAGGGCTTCCTTTTTTTTGCCCCGGTGGCGGAACTGGTAGACGCGCAGGACTTAAAATCCTGTTGCCCGAAACGGCAGTACGGGTTCGATTCCCGTCTGGGGCACCCAACGGGACGAGGTCGTTTTTTGATGGCTTCGTCCCGATTTATTTTCAACCAATTTCGGCCCCAGATCGCTGGAACGGGTTACTATATCATTTACCTTTTCAGTTCGAACTGCATCATTTTTTTTGTCATATGACATTCCGTTGGGAAATGCCATAGATTGAATGATTTGGCGGGTCCGATAACCCCCTTTTTCCCACACAACAGCAAGTTTTGCGGCAACCCAGATGCAGTTTTCGAACTGGTCGAGCAGGTTCGAACTCATTTCCCGCATTTCCAGGAGCTTCTTTTCGATTTTCGTTTTTTCAGCATTCAAGGGGATGGCGAATTCATCATGTTCCGTGCGCGTAATGCTTCCTTCGACTATCAATTTTTTGCGCATGGCTTTCATTGTCGCATCAATATCAGTCAACGATTTTTGCATCTGTGATTCTTCCTCCAATACCGCTGGAATCTTTTCCATAGCCGCCTCTCGCATTTCCATTTGGATTAAAGGAATCAATTCGTTTTCAATATGATAATTCTTCAATTCGGTGAGAAAAAGGCCATCAAGAGACTCTGCATTTTTATTAGTTCCACATCCCTTTTTTCTGCATTTGTAGTAATGAATTCCTTTCTTCTGAACGATATACCCGGTTAGTGGTGTTCCGCACTCGTCGCACATCATAAAGCGTTTGAGTGCGAGGTGGATATTTTCTTCGTTTACCATCCATCCTGATTTGTTTTTCCCTCTGATGGCTTCGTTTACTTCCAGGAAAATTTTATGATCCAAAATGGCTTCGTGTTGGCCTTGAAATACCAGACCTGGCGTAAGCGAATGGGCAATCAATCCGCAATAGATGGGATTTCTGAACAGCTTTGACATGGTTTGGCGGGGAATATCCAATCCCAACTTTTTCAATCTGGCTCTAATCTCTTCTGAGGTAATTCCGGGTTCATCATGTCTCCATTGGAAAGCTTTGCGGATCAACGGGCCTTTCACCTCATCAACAACGAGCATCCCTTTGTTCTTATCCCAGCGATAACCAATGGGAGCCATACCGCACCATTTCCCTTTTTTCAGGGTGGAAATCATTCCATCAATGCATTTGGAACGGCGCACATCATTATCCAATTTTCCCCAGAGGAGTTGAAAATCTTCCATTGCAGAACCCATTGGAGAATCGGTATCAATGGGCATCGAAGCTGACTTTATCAGGATGCCCATTTTCTTCAAATCCTCCTTGTCAACGATGGCCTTTCCACCTTCGCGGGAGAAGCGGTCGTAGCTGTAAAAAACCACATAGCGGATTTTGTTGGATTTGCTCCTGACAAATTTCAACATCCGCTCGTATTCCTTTCTTGCACTTCCGGTTTTTGCGCTTTCTCCTTTTCCACCAAACTCTTCGATAATTTCAAATCCATTTTTTTCGGCAAATCTGCGGCAGGTCTGAATCTGATTTTCGAGACTGGTGTTGTCTTCCTGTTCTGCGGTAGAAACACGTGTATAAAGCACACAACGGCGGTTATCAGAGGCAATCAATTTTGCACCTCCCAAACCAAACTGCTGAAAACTTTCCAAATTTTTCATAATTCCTTGTTTTTAGAAATGAAATCTAACAGTACTGAAACATACTGTTTCAAAGTAAATAAAATTTTCTCCAACTCTGCATCCGATAGATGCTCGAATTTTTTCACTTTTCGAATGTCTTCGATGGTGATGTGTCTGTGTGGCTTGTCTGATTTGTTCAAAAATGAATTCATTGTTAGTCGCAAAATGACGAACGTCCGAGTTTTTCGGTGAGTTCATCGCTTGAGAAATCCTGTATGTGACAGGTAGAGAATTCATGGTCTATCCAACTGAATTTTGATTGTATTCTGAATAGTAGAAATCATTCCCTTATGGGTTTTAATCGTGATGTCCTGGTATTTGGCATCAGCCAGTACATCCACAATTTTTCGTTTTGTATCCTGGCTTTTTACAAGCTCCAGGCTTTTCATTGCGCCGTCACGGAAATTGACTTTGACAGATTCGTATTCACCGGAGTGAATTATTTCCAGCAGTTTTGTTTCCTTTTCTTCAAGGAGGTGTAATTTTTCCATTCGTTCAGGGGCAAGATCGCTGGCAAGAAATTCTTTGATGATGAGAGAAATGGAAACAACTGCATGAGGTTCTTCCCACATCCTTTTGTCACCTTCTTC
>JAYSVQ010000404.1:0-4133 GCA_043718485.1 Bacteroidota bacterium | reverse complement strand
TTCGGATTTGCCGCCTTTCAGTTCATCTACTTGCAATTCCTTGATCCTAGTTTCATGGAATTTGTAAAGGCCAATGCAATCATGGGCGACTACCTCAGCCCGGGAGTAGCTAGTTTGTTTTTGATAATGGAGGGCTTAGGGGTAACCATTTTCTCATCTTATGTGGGAATGCGTTACCTTACAGTTCTCGAAAGAGTGCCGCCCCTTACGTAAAAGGTATAATTTGAGTAACAGCCAGCGGAAGTCATTTCCCTCGCCCTGTATTTAAATGAAAGTACGCCAACTATATAATTTAATCAAATGAATATTTTGTTAACAGGTGCAACAGGTTACATCGGCCAGCATCTACTTCGCAGTTTGCTTAAGGCGGGTCACCAAATCACCTGTTGTGTGCGCAACCCCAAAATGTTCAGCATTCCCAAGGGTGCGGAGAACCAGATTATACTCTTTGAAGTGGATTTTGTGAAAATGCCTGCTGACAGGCGCCTTTCTGGAACCTTTGATGTGGCCTATTATTTGATTCATTCGATGGCAGCTTCTACGGGTTCCTTTGATGATATGGAAACAAAGAGTGCAGAAAATTTTCTTCAACTCACACAAAATTGCGAACTCAAACAAGTCATCTACCTGAGCGGAATCAGCAATGAAACCCAACTGTCCAAGCATCTCAGCTCGCGGAAAAATGTGGAGGTGATTTTAGGTGGAGGTAAAGCGCCGTTAACCGTTTTGCGTGCTGGAATCATCGTAGGTGCGGGGAGCGCTTCTTTTGAACTTATCCGGGACTTAGTTGAAAAATTGCCCGTCATGATTGCCCCCAAATGGCTCAATACACGATGTCAACCTATTTCAATTGGGAATGTGCAGGAATTTCTTGTGGGGGTTGCATTGCAGCCCAAGTATTATAACCAGAGCTTTGACATCGGCGGTCCTGAAATACTTACCTACAAAGAAATGTTACTGGGCTTCGCAAAGGTGCGGAAACTTCGACGCACCATCATCGCGGTGCCGGTCATGACGCCACGACTTTCGTCTTATTGGTTGTATTTTGTCACCACAGTCTCCTATCCCCTCGCTGTAAATCTTGTGAATAGCATGAAGGTCGAAGTGATTTGCAAACCCAACAACTTGTCGGAGGAGCTTAAAATCAAACTCATCTCTTACCCGGATGCAATCAAAATGGCCCTGAGCCTTTACGAAGAGGATAAGTTGTTTTCGAGTTGGAAGGATGCATTAAGTTCGAGTTTCGCAGGAACTGGACTCGAGACGTTCAAAGGTGTTCCGACTTTTGGCATCCTGAAAGACCGCCGCGAACTAAACATCACGGGCATGCGCAGTCGGGTGCTGGAAAATATCTGGGCGATTGGTGGGCAGCGTGGCTGGTACTACGGCAATTGGCTATGGCGAATTCGGGGATTCGTCGACAAACTCGTGGGGGGCGTTGGCTTGAGGCGCGGCCGTACAAACGAGTCCGTAATTGAACCCGGCGATGCGCTTGATTTTTGGCGTGTGATTGAGGCTGATCACCAGGCTGGCAGGCTCCTTTTATTTGCCGAAATGAAACTTCCAGGTGAGGCCTGGCTTGAATTCCAGATTGAACCTACAACAGAGGGCGAAAAGCTCGTGCAGACCGCCACCTTCAGACCCCATGGATTGTTCGGCAGATTGTATTGGTATGTATTGTCACCCATGCATTATTTTATTTTCAACGGAATGATCCGCAGGATTGTGGCTTTTAAAGCTGCTTCCTAATTGGGCTATCGGTTAAAGCCGAAAGCAAAAGAATTGGGAGTCCGAGGATTTTGCAACATATATATCATAAAATTCCATGGTATTATTTACGGCAAGATTTTAACTCAAAACCATTTTTTGAGGTAATTTTAAAAAAATCTACCTGCGATTCAAATTAAAGAAAAGCAATTCTGAATTGAGAATGAGGGCCAAAATGAATAGAGTGCCTTTGAACTGATCCGCAGCTGAAAACCCGATTCGCTCAAGGCATTATTGAGCTTCAAGTTGAACCCTTTTAAAATTTACTTCTTTCAAAAAGAGGGAAGAGTCGATTTAATTGAACCCAGATTCCTTCTTTTTTCAAACAATCGAACTGCATTTTTCTCTTCAATTCCTGCTAAATTACTGATTTCCGAGGGGCAAAAAGGCCATAAACGAATTCATTGACAGCTTTTTAGCTGCATTTTTGTATCTTTGCCCTCTTTTTAAAAATCGGTAATGATATCAGTTAATAATCTTTCGTTGCGCTATGGTAAGCGGGTGTTGTTTGAGGAAGTGAATTTAAAATTCACGCCCGGCAATTGTTATGGAATCATTGGCGCAAATGGTGCCGGAAAGTCAACTTTTTTGAAAATCATTTCCGGTGAGATTGAGGCCACCACAGGCCAGGTTTCAATTACTCCGGGTGAGCGGTTGGGTGTATTAAAGCAAAATCATTATGAGTTTGATTCCTGCGTGGTGCTTGACACCGTGATGATGGGAAACAAAAAACTCTGGGATTTGATGAATGAAAAAAATGCATTCTACACAAAAACAGATTTTACAGAAGCAGACGGCGTAAAGGCAGGTGAATTAGAGGCGCTGTTCGCCGAAATGGAAGGCTGGAATGCAGAAAGTGATGCTGCCATGTTGTTGAGTGGTTTGGGCGTGCATGAAAGCGACCACAACAAATTGATGAGTGAACTAAATGGAAAAGAAAAAGTAAGGGTGTTGTTGGCGCAGGCGTTGTTTGGGAATCCAGATATTCTTTTGCTTGATGAGCCTACCAACGACCTAGACGTGGAAACAATTGGTTGGTTAGAAAATTTCCTGGCTGACTATCCAAATATCGTGCTCATTGTTAGTCACGACCGACATTTTTTAGATGCCGTTTGCACCCACGTTGCAGACATCGATTACGGAAAAATTCAACTGCACACCGGAAATTATACTTTTTGGTATGAATCAAGTCAGCTTGCGCTGCGCCAGCGGTCAGAGCAAAATAAGAAAACAGAAGATAAGCGAAAGGAATTACTTGAGTTCGTAGCCCGCTTTAGTGCAAACGCTTCAAAATCACGACAAGCAACCAGTCGTAAAAAATTATTAGAAAAATTAGTTGTTGAGGATATTCAACCTTCGACTCGAAAATACCCCGGCGTTGTTTTTTCTGCCGAAAGAGATTGTGGAGACCAACTTTTATTGGTGAAGGAACTGAGCAAATTTTCGCCCGAGGGAATTCCTTTTTTCAAAGACATCTCCTTTATTTTAAACAAAGGCGACAAAGTGGCGGTGCTTTCAAAAGATTCTTTAGCTATTACTTCACTTTTTGAAATTTTAATCGGCAATGACAAACCCGATTCCGGAGAATTTGTTTGGGGTGCTACGATTACAAAATCGTATTATCCAAACGGAAACGCTGGCTTTTTTACAGGAGAAAATAATCTGGTGGATTGGCTTCGGGAATATTCAACCGAAAAAAGTGAGACCTACATTCGCGGGTTTTTAGGAAGAATGCTTTTTAGTGGAGATGAAGTATTAAAAAAATCAAATGTATTGAGCGGAGGGGAAAAAGCGCGCTGCATGTTGAGTAGAATGATGCTCACCAATGCCAACTGTCTGATATTAGATGAACCCACCAATCACCTTGACTTAGAGGCCATTACTGCAATAAACAATTCCTTGAAAGATTGGAAACACATTGCCTTGTTCACCTCACATGACCATGAGTTTGTGCAGACCGTTGCCAATCGCATTATTGAAATTACGCCGAAAGGAATCATTGACAAGCAAATGACTTACGATGAGTACCTTTCCGATGAAAGGGTAAAGGAAATGCGTAAGGTAATGTATCCGGAAGGATTACTCGTTAAGTAATTAGGCTCACGTACCCTCCGGTCTTTTCTTAGCCGTGAAAATGGCAATAATCGCAAAGAAAATGGCTCCCATGATGGGTGTACCTATCGTTGCTTGAATCATGTAATTTTTAAGATTGAAAAAAGCCTCTGCATCGACTTGGCTCATTTTTTCATTTGCCACAGCATATTCTATGGCAATGGCAAAATACTCAGGTGAAATTACCGTCGAGGTTACATATTGTAATAGCGGACTCAACACCGTAAGAATTCCGGTGATGATTAATCCGGCCG
>JAYSVQ010000403.1:0-4141 GCA_043718485.1 Bacteroidota bacterium | reverse complement strand
GAATTTCCGGCAGGGAAAAACAGGTTAGGGATTTTAGGAAGGTCAGAAATTTTGTACCCCAAACCTGTATGTTCACTTAATTTACTCCCCGCCTTGATAATGGAATAGCCTGACCTGTGGGCAACCCAAATATTTCCTTTTTCATCTCCTGTAATCTGGTAAACATTATTTGAAAGCAGGCCATTTTCCTCATCCCAATGTCCGATCACAGTATCCTTAAATTTTAAAACACCTTGCCCTGCCGTTCCAATCCAAACATTATCTTCTTTATCACAATACACACCACTTGGAAAGGGCCCTTCAATGGGGTAATTTGAAATTTTTCCATTCTTAACTTTACTTAGGTTTTCTCCTTGGGTGATAACCCAAACGCCACCCGTTGGCGAAGCACTCAAGTGCTTAATTTGATTGTGAGGTAGGCCATCGGAAAGGCTATAACTAAATATTTTATTGTTTGCTATTTGAATTTCAAATAATCCTTCTTGCGTTCCAACCCAAATATTGCCTGCAGCTCCCTTAGCCAATCCTGTAATGTTGGCGGAAAGTTTTAAATCTTGTTTAGGAATAAGGTAGGGTGAAAAAGTATTTGCATTCAATGTAAACAATCCATTGCCTTCTGTTCCCAACCACAATTTGTCGTCATGGTCGCAAACAAGGGCTGTAATTTTTCCGGGCAGATTGGGAATGATTTTGCTCGGCGTTTTTGAAAAAAGGGTTTCAAAAAACAGAAGGTTTTTGGTGGTTGCTATCCAAATGGAGCCCTTTTGGGTAGATGTGGCAAATTCAATTTTTTGGTCGGTTTCTAATCCTCCGATTTCCCAGGGGATCATTTTTTCCCAGACTGAAAGCGCAAAACCCTCTCCCTGAATGCCTAACCAAAGTTGATTTTCTTTTCCGAACGCAAAAGATTGAATGTTTTTTTCTTTTGTATGAAAAGCCGTTTGGTTAACCCAATTCTCTGATTTTTCTTCTAAGATAACCAATCCCTCTTGGCTAGTAGCTAACCAAATCAGGTCGGGTTTTGGGGAATAAATTTGATTTATTCTTGTTTGAGTGGCATACACAGGTTTGAGGGAATTGGGGTCGCCAGACAAAGAAAATTTATATAAGCCTTCATCTTGAAATGCAATCCATAGAAAATTTTCATTTTCCATTCCTGCCATTGCGGTTACGAAAACTTCTGGGCTTCCTTCAACTCGTTTGATTTTACCACTTTTCGAATCCCAGATTTTTACCCCTTCGGTTGTGCCGAGAAGAAAAGTTTCGTTTCCAAGTGGATGAAACATGAGAACACTTTCATTCTCCAACCCCTTTTCAAAAACTTCAGGTGAATGGTTTCTCTTAAGTTTAACCAGGTTTCCATTTTGGCCTGAGGCCCATATAAACCCTCCTGATTCTTTGAAATAATTTACCTTTCCTGTTAAGAATGGTTTTTCAGAAAGGGATTTGCAGATTCCCTTTTCGCAAGCCGAAATTGCACCACTCGGATGTCCGGCATATACTATACCTTCTGATTTATCGTAATAGAGTGTGCTTACAAAATCTTCTGCTAGGCCTTTTTTTGAATCGAAAAAAGTATAATTCTCGCCATCAAACTTCACAAGTCCGCTTGAACTAGCAAGCCAGAAATATCCTTCTTTGTCCTGAACTACGCCGTAAATAAATTCTAAGGATTTTCCTTCAGGTGGAGGAAAAAACTTGAGAAAATTGCCCTGACCCCAGAGGCTTAAATTCAAAAAAAGAATAAAGCACCCTAAAAAGAGCTTTCGGAAAACCAGTTGTGAGACTTTAGATGTCAAGGAGATGTGGCTATTACAGTGAAAATGTTATTCTCTTTTAGGAAGGATTTGACTTGAGGTGTTTGGTAACAAATTTTTAAGTGGTGCCGGGAAAAATGGCAATGCCTCATCATATTGATTTGTCATAAACATCGAAATATTATTGTTTTTGTGCAAGCCTTGGTTAAAAAATTTCAGGTGCAAAAATTTCCCCTTGTCTGCCTCGCTTACCTCAAATATGTGAGAGGCCCATTTCATATCACCTGAAATGTCAAGATTAATGGAAATCGCCTGTTTATGTGAATAAAGATTAATCTTGTAGTCCATGTCAAAATCAAAATTTTGAAATTTTATTTTCAACACTTTTCTGTCTACGAAGGGGTAAAGGTTAGATTCTCCTTTTTTTAGCCTAAAAGTGTATTCGTAGGTAAATGCCTTGCCCCCGGGAACCTCAATATTTTCATTTGGGCTGCTGCTTAAAAAATATTGATACAAATTCCCATCGTCTCCACTTATACCCTGGCAAATTATTTTAAAAGCATAAGCTTCACCGGTTAAGCCTTCAATTTTTTCGCCTTCATGTGGGTTTAAGCCTTCGAAGGAATACCAGATCCCATCGAATTTGGATTCCGGCCCAAAAGATTTTTCTGCAAGCAAATTTCCACTTCTATAATTTCCAATTGGGTTTACCATTCTCGCCTCGGGTGTGGAATGACAGCCGGGGCCACCGTAGAGGGAGAATTTACAAGTTGAATTAAATTCGCCAATTGCCTCATCATGTTGCCCGCCAATATTTGGGTCGAATATGCGCAGGTAAACCGGTTTTTTTTCTTCAGCAGGGATGCTAAAGAAAAATACTTGGCAGTGATCGTCATCTCCCATTGATAATTTTGCTGATCCGCCAGTTGTGACCAAAAAGTCAATACCTTCTTCAGGCCCGGGAACCCGCTGTGAAAATAGATTCAGCCCGATGCTATTTAATATTAGAAAAAGCCATATTAATTTTTTTTCTTTCATGCTATTCGCTCTTTGCTTTTTCACGATTGAGTTCAATTTCGCTCTCATTTAAGCACCTGATTTCAACGCGTTCATTTTTGAAACTAAAAGGCGAGTTTTCAGGATATAGGGGAGCGCGGTCACCCCTGCCAATGGAAAAAATTCGATCGGGTTCGGTGCCCACCATCACTAAAAATTTGTTTATTTCAGAGGCTCTCCTTCTCGACATCACCAAATTTTCAAATGGGTCGGCACCTAAAAGAGAATGACAAATGATTTCAACCACAGCTTCCTTGTGATCAATCATAAATCGGGCCAAACGAAAAAGTTCTTGCCAAGATTCTTTATTAATTTTTGATTGTCCCGTTTCGAAGAAAATGTTGTTTAGTTGCATTGTCACTCCATGCGACAAAAAATCTTGGTTACTTTGCGCAATTAAAGTGTCTTTGTAAACCACTTTTGTGCCCTTTCGGGATAAATCTGCATAGCCTGAAACCGGATAGTATCCATCGACAATCGCATAGTAACCGTATCTTTTTCCTTTTTCGATGGTAATCTGAAAAGCGCCTGTGGTTGAGTTCACTACTGCATTTCCCGTACTGTCGCCTGAAAAAATATCTTCTACAAAAATTTTGCCTCCAATGGGTTTGCCTTTTGCATTTAAGAGTAAGCCCGAAAGGGTTACGTAACGGGAAGCATCACCCGGCAACCAAATTTCTTCTGAACCCTGCCCCTTAATTAAGCTATCTGTTTTAAATGCCATTAAAATTGCGTCTGAAAAACCTTTACTTTTTACTTCATCTAAAACTACTTTTCCATTGGCCAAGGTTTTTTCATTTCCAAAAAAGTACCTAAAATATTCCTGATCTGAATAGGATTCAATTCCTTGAAGTCCCCTGAAATTAGCCGGTAATGGTTCTATGAAACGCAGCGAAGTTCCAACTTGAACCTTATAATCAACATTGCTAAGGTCGGCGTGCTCAAAAATCGTTGCAAGTTTCTTTTGAACAACACCCGGTCCTGTAGCTCCATTGCCGGAAGCCCATGTTTTACCTTGTGCAGATTCTTTGGTTATGACGACTAATTTTTTTCGATTGCATCTTTTTTCAATTAGATGCGTTTCATTGTGCTCAGCTGTAAGCATCAGCCGCACCATATATGTTCCGGCGACCGGAAACTGATAATTGATGAGTGGACTTTCATGTAAAATGCCATCTCCTAAATCCCATAAATGTTGTTGGACCGTAAGGTTATCTAGTTTTGATTTCTTGGAATCAAACTCAACCCAATCCCCTTCTACCACCGTGTCGGGCATGCTTATCCAAAGTCCTTCACTTTCTTTGATATCAAGCACATAAGAAGATTCC
>JAYSVQ010000402.1:0-4152 GCA_043718485.1 Bacteroidota bacterium | reverse complement strand
CCTTATTTGCATGTGAACCAAAAGGCGACCTCTATTTTATTGCAAGTTTCGATTGTGGGTTTGGGTTTTGGAATGAATGTAAGTACTGCGATGCAAGCAGGAAAGGATGGGATGTTGTTTGCCATTGTCTCCATCATTGGGACTTTGATAATCGGTCTCATTTTGGGAAAGCTGTTGAATATCGAGAAGAAAACTTCGTATCTCATTTCAGCAGGAACCAGCATTTGTGGTGGGAGTGCAATTGCTGCGATTTCACCCATAATACGTGCAGAGGAAAAGCAAATTTCAATCGCCATAGGCACCATTTTTATTCTGAACTCAGTTGCATTGTTTGTGTTTCCCGAAATCGGACATCAATTGCAACTTTCTCAACAGCAATTTGGATTATGGTGTGCAATCGCTATTCATGATACAAGTTCAGTCGTGGGTGCGGCAAGTAAGTATGGTTCGCAAGCATTAGAAATTGCAACGACGGTTAAGCTGGTAAGGGCTTTATGGATTATCCCAATCGCTTTGCTCACTACGGTAGTGTTTAAAAATAAAAACAGCAAGATTAAAATTCCCTATTTCATGGGCTTGTTTCTGCTTGCGATGCTTGCAAATACCTATTTTTCATTTGTTCAATTTTATGGCAAGTATTGCGTTACTTTTTCAAAAGCGATTTTAACCTTAACCCTATTTTTAATTGGTTTTGGACTATCTAAAAAGGTATTGCTATCGGTGGGTATAAGACCCTTTTTGCAGGGTTTTGTGCTTTGGATTATTATTTCTGCCACCGCATTATGGGCGATTGTGAGTTTTAGTTAAGTTTAGCCAAAACGAAGAAATGGTTTAGGGTAATATTGAGCCTTCTCATTCTCAATACTCATACAAATGGTGTTCATATTCTATGAGTTGTTGCGCGCGAAAGGCACTTTCTTCCATGGTTTTTGCTCCATAACCCGAAACGCTAAGTATATAAGGATTGAAAAGGCGCAATTCAAGGATTTCTTTTACAGAGCGGTTTTCAGCTTCGTTGTGTCGGTTTTGCCACAAGCATTGGTCGAGGTAGGCTTTGGTGTTTTCATCGTAGGGTACGCATGCGATGGTTTTATCGGGCATGGTTTCAGATGGGTCAATCCAAACCAGACGAATGTATCGAATCACATACACCATGTCTGATTTGGCCTTATCAAAAATACGGTCTTCTATAATTTCGATTGAGGTTTCGAGTTCTGCGAAATCACCCGGAC
This sequence comes from Bacteroidota bacterium, assembly GCA_043718485.1. Classification (GTDB taxonomy): domain Bacteria; phylum Bacteroidota; class Bacteroidia; order J057; family JADKCL01; genus JAYSVQ01. The sequence goes on along the minus strand of JAYSVQ010000402.1, from coordinate 2,920 downwards.
CCGGCTCAGAAGTAGAAGCCTGAGAAAAAGGGTCGTTTCTATCATCATAATCTGTTTCATCATTATCATAAGAGTATTCATCTCCCTCGCCCCAACGAGGCGCACGGGGGCCTAATTTCTCTTCCACAATTTGGTCCCAGGTAACTACAGATTCCAAATCATCGGGATTCACTGCAGTGATTTGATACTCCTTGATTCCTGCAAGTAAACTTTGCACGACTCCGTTTGTGTATTTATAATGCGCACCTGAATACAAACCCGGGTCTAAGGTAGTTTGGAGGGATGCATTTAATTTTTCAGGAAGGTCAAGGCGCATGAGCACACGCCTTTTGTAGAAATGATCTTCAATACGGGTTTCATTCGCAGATTGGGCATTGAGCATGCCGCTTAAAGCGAAGAAGAAAATTGCGATTGCACAGATGTTACTTTTCATTTTCTGGATTGTTTATGAATACCAATCCGGAAGGGTAACAAAAGGGAGGATAGGATTTATCCGCCGAACAAAAATGCCCTGTTTTGGGTGTACCGCTGCATTTTCAGTTCCATCCAATAGCGTCCGGGATTAAAGGTTTCCGGTAATTCGATTTCAACATCCCCATCCATTTGATTCTTGCGGATGGTAAGGGTAAAATGCTCCTCTCCATTGATGTCTGAGATTGAGCAGGTGGTAATGCCCTGCGGCCAATGGCGAAAGGCTACCGTAATTTTCTTTTCAACCGAAGCGGGCGTTAATATATCAAACTCAGGTTCAGCAGAAACGGGTTCAAATAAAACCGGAACTTCAGGTTCCGGAAACTCAAAGTATTCTTCTTCATTCGAGGTTACTTTTTGAATGACAGGTAAATGCTCAATACAGATTTCTTTTTCCAGATTGATTGCAGGTTTGCTTTTCCCAATTGGGTTTGTTGCGTTTATGATAAAAAAACCTGCAAAGGGAATTAATGCAAGGGCTAAAAAGCTTTTGCCCCTCTCTTCTGAACGTCTTTTAAATTTTCTGTTTCGCGTGCCCATAGCCCATACCTTTCTACACCTAAAGGTATCTTGTCCATGGGCCGAACCATTCCTGTTAAGGAGGGATAGATTGAATTCAGACTTTTTACGGATTGCGCTTCGTTATTTGTGAAGCGGCTCGTAAAAAAAGCGTAGCCTAAATATTCCAGGCCATAATCAACCGATCATCACCACATGACAAAAGGGTGTTTCTCAGACTAAGCAAACGGTTGATTCCGAATTTGTGACATCCGTGTCGGGCATGGTCAATTACTTTTACCAATTCCATGTTTTGGGGATTCCAAATGCGAATGGATTTGTCCATACTCCCTGTAAAGAGATATTTTCCGTCTGTGCAGAGGTCGTTGATGGAATACATATGTGCAGGCACGGAAGCAAGGGCTTCAAAGGTTTTGCCCTTCCAACTGCGCAAATGGGCGTCGCGGCCTACGCTGAAAAGCGTATCAGAGATTGGAGAATTGCAAATTCGAAAAACAGAAGGGGAATGCGCCTTCCATTGTTGAATGGGGCGGAGATCTGCGTCAATGTGGTAAATATTCCCATCAGAGGCTCCGGCAAAAAAGGTGGAATTCGGACCTGGACACAGGCAACGAACGCTGGATGAAGAAATGGGAATCAAGGCCAGGAGCTCAAGGTTTTCTCCATTCCAGACCGACAATTTTCCATCGGCAGATGAGGCGATGATAATGTCTTTTTCTTTTAGATAAAGGAAATCAAAAACGCCTTTCTCATGCGCCTTCGAGGCTTTGCATTCTTTTCTTTGTGTGACATCAAAAAAGCGAATGCCACCATCTGATAATCCTGCAACTAACACATTGCGTTCAGGAATCCATTGTAAAGAAAAAACAGAGTTTTGAGTGTCGGCAAAGGTGATTCCCTTTCCGGATTCAATTTCCCATTCCGCAATCCTTCCATCGCTACCTGCCGAGAAGAATGATTCTTCTCTTGGCGAAGGGCACAAAGCATACACAGCGGCGGTGTGGCCGGAATATTCCCTGCATTTTTCAGGCTTGGGAGCCGTCATTGGCGTGAAGGGTAGGAGAGGTGCTTAGCAGTATTCTTCAAATGCACCCAACAGATTTTGGGCAATCATTTGAGCTGAGCGTCCTTCGATATGATGCCTTTCTACGAAGTGCACCAACTTACCATCTTTGAACAATGCGATGCTTGGGGAAGAAGGTGGAAAAGGTAACATATAGGCACGTGCCTTTGCGACAGCAGCTGTATCTACGCCAGCAAATACAGTTCCAATGTGGTTTGGCTTTTTGCCTTCATGGGCAATGGCAGCCAATACTCCGGGGCGTGCAGCACCTGCGGCGCAACCACAAACGGAATTAACGACAATCATGGTCGTTCCTTTTTCATTAATAATAGAATCTACTTGCTCAGGGCTGCTGAGGTCTTGCAAGCCAGCCGAGGTAAGTTCGGCTTTCATGGGTGCAGTGAGTGTTTCAGGATACATATTTTTATTCCTTTTAATATTTGTTGTTTAACTCGAGACTCGTAAAATGGTTTGATTACATCATTCCCAATTCCAATTTGGCCTCTTCGGTCATCAAATCCATGCTCCAGGCCGGCTCAAAGGTAAGCTCTAGTTCAAAGCTATTGACACCTTCAAGGCCTTTTACTTTTTGCTCGATTTCAGCCGGCAAAGAGGCTGCTGCTGGGCAATTGGGTGAGGTTAGCGTCATGAGCACGTGTACCGCGCCTAAGGGAAGGACATTGATTTCATAAATTAGGCCGAGGTCGTAAATGTTTACGGGAATTTCAGGGTCATAAATCGTGGAAATAATATCCTTGATTCTGCCTTTCAATTCGGTTTGGGATTCAGGATTGAATACGATTCCCGTGGGTTGTTTTTCTGCAACTTCCTGCATTTCTTCTGAATTATGTTTTTCTTCCAGACTCA
>JAYSVQ010000401.1:0-4156 GCA_043718485.1 Bacteroidota bacterium | reverse complement strand
TGATACCTTGGAATGGAATACCCAATATTTTAGAGAAAAAATGACAACAGCCGGTTTTGATATTAAGCCGGGTGTTCATCCGATTGTTCCCATCATGTTATATGAGGCGCCCTTGGCGCAACAATTTGCAGCGAAGCTGCTTGAAAAGGGAATTTATGTTATTGGTTTCTTTTTTCCGGTGGTGCCTAAAGGTCAAGCGCGCATTCGCGTTCAAATTTCTGCCGGTCATACCCAAGCGCATTTGGACAAAGCAATTGAAGCTTTTTCTTTGGTAGGCAAAGAGCTGGGCGTGTTGAAAACAGCCACTGCCTAAATTACCAGCCGGAAACTTTATCTAAAAAGGCAATGAGCAATTGCCGAACTTCAAAATAGCGTGACATCAATAAGTTGGCTTCTGTGTCATACACATCATGATAGTGGGGTGGGCCACCGAGCGTGTAAATAAAAAATCCGCGCACATTATTTTTTACAAAATAGTAATGGTCGCTGTTACCCGCATTTCCCCTCGAGGTGATGGTGGGCACACTTTCTAATCGGGTGTTTTCAGTTCGCAACAATTCAAGAATTTCCGGAAAAACATCTCCCGCAACCGCGGTCATGCCTTGATCCCCGTTTCCCATTAAATCGAGATTGAGCAAAAAACGAATGGACGCCAAAGAAAATATTGGGTCTTTTTCGACATAATATTTCGACCCAATTAGGCCTGCTTCTTCCGCTCCAAAACCAACAAACACCATTGAGCATTTAGGCCTGTTCCCCTTTTGGGAATAATGTTCAGCCATAGACAACATCATAGAAGTGCCCGAAGCATTATCATTTGCCCCATAAAAAATCGCCTTTCCCTGTTTTCCTAAATGGTCATAATGTGCTGTAACAAAAATAAATGAATCTGGATATTGACTTCCCTCAATCCAACCCATTACATTTTGGGATTGCACTTTGGCAAAACGTCTAAATACCTCCAACTCAATGGTTTTGGCATTTTTTGGAAAAAATTCTTCTTTGACCAAAGCCACCGGAATTTCAAAAGGCATACTGCTGAAGCCACCGGTTAATTTTTTCTTTACGAGAAGCGCTGCCGTGCAATTCAGATTTGCGGCGACTCCGATTTTTTGATTGTCATCCTTAAAGGCTTCATATTTCTTTTTCAGGGCTTCATTCTTTTCAAATTTTTTGGGTAGGCCTTCATGAATTACAACCGAATAACCATAGGAATTTTTGTAATCCTGGCTTAGCCCATAGCCAGCATCAGCGATTTTACCTTTCACAAACGTTCCACCACTTGCAGGATGCATGATATACGCTTCTCCGGGAACGAGTGATTTTCCGTTTATTTTTAACTCTGCACTGTCGATGAGATTTACGCTAAATCCAAAAGACTGAAAATAGGGGTGTGTATCGTTCTCCTTTCCTGGGATGGGTTTCAAGCCCAATTTTTTGAAACGATTTTCAATAAATGCAGCGGCAAGTAAATGCCCATCATTTTGATAGCCCCTTCCCCAAAAATCAGCTGAGGCAAGTACGGAAACGTCTTGTCTGGCGGCTTCCAAAATCTCACTTTTTTCCAAAGTTTGTGCCGATAAGGCTTTCCAAAAACCAATTAAAAGAAAAATTGTAAGGATAGCCGAAGTTTTAATTTTCATACCATTTAAAAATTCGAGGAAAAGGCAAACGAGGAAATTCCTGTAAAATGGGTCAATAGAAGATGCAAAATAGGATTTTTACGTAGAGAATCGAACCCTTTTTTTGTTAATATTGCTTCTGAACATTTATCCTTACCAATATGGAAATCAACAGACTCGCAGATTTATTCAACTTTCAACTTAAACATTACCCCTGCAACGATGCCCTTGCGGGTAAGGTGGCTGGCCAATGGAAGAAGATGAGTACAGCCGAAGTGGTAAATCAAATCGAGGCTATGGCACTCGGCTTTTTAGACCTGGGTTTGAAAAAGGGAGACATGGTAGCGATAATGTCTGAGAATTGTGTAGAATGGAGTATAACCGACCTTGCCATCATGAAGGCCGGAGGTATTTCAGTTCCGATTTATCCCACTTCAGCAGAAAAAGACGTTGAGTTTATTTGCAATCATTGCGAGGCAAAATACCTATTTGTTCGTGGCGCAGAATTATGGGAACGCATAGGCCCACTTCGCGACAAGCTGAAACATGTGGTAGAAGTTTTTAGCTTTTTTGAAGCACCAAATGTGAAATCTTGGAGCAGTCTTTTAAAGCCGGTGAATGAGGAAGGAATAGCGAGGTTGAAGGCCATTGAAAATTCGGTGAATCGAAAAGACATGGCAACCATCATTTATACATCAGGCACCACGGGCGACCCAAAGGGCGTTATGCTTTCTCATGATAATATTTTAACTAATATTTTAGCAACCTCCGCTATTCTTCCCATACACAATTCGCACCGTGCCCTTACCTTTTTACCGGTAAGTCACAGCTTTGAGCGCATGGTGTTGTATTTCTATTTCTACACCGGCGTATCGGTATATTTTGCCGAATCTATTGAAACCATCGGTCCGAATTTGAAAGAGGTGCAACCGCATGTTTTTACTGCCGTTCCTCGTTTACTTGAAAAAATGTTTGCTCGTATTCTGGGTCGCGCTGATGACCTAAAGGGATTTAAGAAAACCTTGTTTCTTTGGGCCATTGACCTAGGATTAAAATGGGAGCCTGATGGAAAAAATGGGCCTTGGTATAGCTTTAAACACAAAATCGCAGACCGATTAATATATTCCAAAATACGAGTTAATATCGGAGAAAACGCATTGGCTGTTGCTTCCGGCTCTGCCGCTTTGCAACCTCGTTTGGCCAGAATTTTTAATGCGATGGGCTTGCCCATTCGTGAAGGTTACGGACTCACAGAAACTTCACCCGTTATTTCTGTCGGCGGCTTTGGAAAAGGTGAATTTAAAGTAGGCACCGTAGGCAGAGTAATCGCAGGAGGCAAGGTAAAAATTGCCGAGGATGGGGAGATTTTGTACCAAGGGCCTAATGTGATGCTCGGCTATTATAAACGCGAAGATTTAACCCAAGAAGTAATAGATAAGGAGGGTTGGTTTCATACCGGTGATATAGGTGTACTCGATGATCAGGGATTTTTAAGAATCACAGACCGTAAAAAAGAAATGTTTAAAACATCTGGCGGCAAATACATCGCACCCCAGGTAATGGAAAATAAATTCAAGGAATCTTTATTTGTTGAACAAGTTCAGGTTTTGGGAGAATACCAGAAATTCCCTGCCGCATTAATTGTTCCCAATATTGACGTTTGCAAAACTTGGCTATTGGAACAGGGTGAAAAAGTACAGGATGCGAGCCGTGAAGACCTCATTCAAAACTCAAAACTTGTCGCCAAATTTGATCAGGAACTTGAGCGATTGAATTCAGGTTTTGGCAATTGGGAAAAAGTAAAGCAATTCCGGCTTGTGGCCGATGAGTGGACACCCCTCAATGGTTTGGTAACGCCAACACTAAAACTGAAGCGAAAAGTGATTCTTGAAAAGTACAAGAATCTGGTAGAAGATATTTATAAAAATTAATCTTTAACGATCAACCTCCCCGAGCACAAAGTCGATAGACCCAATTATGGCAATCAGGTCGGCAATCAACACCCCTCTGCTAATTTCTGGTAGCAGAGACAAGTTTGAAAAGGAAGGCCCACGGGCCTTGCATCGTAACGGCTTATCGCTTTTTCCATCTGTAACAAAGTAAAATCCCAATTCCCCTTTTGGGTTTTCGGCACGCACATAATATTCTCCTGCAGGTGGCCGCGCCTTTGAAGGGCACATGCCCCTTACATCAAACGCTGGCGTTGTTGGAAAATCTTTTTCAAGCCTATCCAGACATTGAGAAATGAGTTTCATCGATTCTTTTATTTCATCCACACGAACCTTAAATCGATCCCAGCAATCTCCCACGATTCCAACTTCACCTTTGCCGATGCATACATCAAATTCCAATTCAGGATATACAGAATAGCCATCGACTTTTCGTAAATCGAACTTCAAACCCGAGCCCCTCAAAACCGGACCAGTAGCCCCAAAGCTGATGGCTGTATTTAAAGGAAGCACACCCACCTTTGCAGTACGACCGATAAAAATCTGATTGTCGGTGAGCAAATGATTCAAATCCTCATATTTAGG
>JAYSVQ010000041.1:0-8072 GCA_043718485.1 Bacteroidota bacterium | reverse complement strand
ATTGCCTATCTCACAGCAAAAGCGGGAAAAAAAGTTAAAGTAGTTGAAGCCAGTAAATCATTTGGCGGTTTACTCAGCACGTTTGAGGCAGGGGGTAGCCAATTAGAGCATTATTACCACCACTTTTTTACGCATGACGCAGAAATTTTGTGGTTGATTCGTGAACTTGGAATTGAAATAAACCTCGTTTTTGAAAAAACGAGCATGGGTGTATTTAGAAATGGGGAGATTTTTGATTTTAACTCTCCTAAAGATTTGTTGCGTTTTAAGCCTTTAGGTTTATTCGACAAATTTAGATTCGGGGCAAGCAGCTTTTTTCTGGGGAAGTTTGCGAATTGGCGAAAAAATGAAAAAACTTCCACTCTGGATTGGTTCAATCGATGGGCAGGAAAAAATGTTACTCGCTCTATTTGGGGCCCCTTACTTAAAATAAAATTTGGACCCTTTGCACATCTTGTTCCCCTTGCGTGGATGATTGGCAGATTGAGACAAAGACTGAACTCGAGAGAACAAGGAGAGGAAAAACTAGGTTACTTAAAAGGCAGTCTAAATATTTTGCTCCAAGCCTTGCTTAAAAAACTAAATGAAATGGGCGTTGAACTTATTGGGGAATGCCCGGTTACCGGCTTGGAAATGGAAAACGCAAAACTAAAAGGTATTGAAACTGCCAAAGGAAAGTTTTTTGCTGACAAAATCGTGATGACCATTCCTTCGCCTTTTATTTCAAAAATTTTAGCGCCAACCCATCCTGCACTTTCAAAAAAAGCTGCCGAGGTTCAGTATTTTGGTGCGGTTTGTACGATTCTTGAAATGAAAAATCGCCTCAGTCATATTTATTGGTTGAACGTTGCGGATGAGGGTTTTCCATTTGGGGGCGTAATTGAGCACACCAATTTCATTTCACAAACCAAATACAACAATACCCATATCGCTTACTTATCAAGGTATTTTGCCCATTCAGAAGAGATTGCTAAAATGTCGAACGCAGAAATTGAAACCCTCATGTTGGCTAGCTTGCCCAGGTTATTTCCAACTTTCAACCAGAATATGCTAAATAAGGTCCATGTTTTTAAAACCATGTATGCGGCAACGGTTTGCGACCTCAATTTTTCTGAAAAAGTAATGCGATGTGAAAGCCCGATTGAGGGCCTTTACATTGCCAACATGATGCACATTTACCCCGATGAAAGAAGTGTAAACAACTCCATTCGACTTGCTGCTGAAACGACGAGGGTAATGGGAATGAATTCAGATTTCGTGCCCAAAGGCAACTCAATGTCTGCTCAAATCGGATTTGATTAGGCATTTTGCACCTAATTGCTATTTTTACCTCCTAATCCCATCTAATGATTTCAATTGTAATTCCCATTTATAACGAAGAGGAAAATCTCGACTACCTATACAAAAGGTTGAGCGAAGCCAGCCCCTTATGGAATGAAACCTTTGAGGTCGTTTTTGTTGATGATGGTTCTTTTGATCGCTCACTAGAAATGATGCGGGCTATACATGAAAAAGACCAACGATTCAGAGTTGTTAAATTATCCCGAAATTTTGGACATCAGGCTGCGATTTCAGCCGGCATAAAAAGAGCGAAAGGAGACGCCGTAATCATAATGGATGGCGACCTGCAAGACCCGCCCGAAGAATTACCTCTTTTTTTAAATAAATGGAGAGAAGGATATGAAGTCGTGTATGCCATTCGCAAAAACCGAAAAGAAAATATTTTCAAGAAAATGGCGTATGCCGGCTTTTATAGAATGCTGGCTACCATCAGTAATATTTCTATTCCGCTCGATAGTGGAGATTTCTGCTTGATGGACAAAAAAGTGGTGCGTGCGCTCAATAAACTTATGCCTGAACAAAATCGGTTTGTGAGGGGCCTGCGCGCATACGCAGGTTTCAAACAAATTGGTGTTGAATATGATCGCGCCGAACGTGCAGCAGGCGAAGTGAAATACACTTTCGGTAAACTTGTAAAACTCGCAATGGATGGCCTTCTCGATTTTTCAACCTTTCCATTGCGCATGGCGAGTTACCTTGGCTTTATTATTTCGGCATTTTCTTTTATGCTTGGCATTTTCTTTATTTTTCATCGCTTACTCGATTTCAAAATCATGGGCTTTTCTCCTCGTGATGTACCGGGTACGGCCTCGCTTGCAGTAGCCATTTTCTTTTTAGGCGGAATCACATTAATCATTCTTGGCATTATCGGTGAATACCTTGGCAGAATTTATGTAGAAGTAAAACGAAGGCCTTTTTACATCATAGACGAAGATGAAGCAGAGGTTGATTAAGTTTTTCTAAAAACGTATTTCTGTATAAAAACAGGAATTATTCGATTCTCATTCTTGAGTACCCTGTTGGAATATTTTTTGGCTTGGCCCTTTAGTTAAAAACTGAAAAAAGTAAGCTGCAAAGGCATCTGAGCCCACTTGAGACCAATGTCCATCAAGCGGAATATAGGCGGTGTACAATGAATCTGGACGAATATTGTGTGCCAAGGCTTCGTATCCTGAAAAGTAAAGGACGTTTTTTTCATCCGATAAAAATCGAATTTGCTCTTCAAGCATGGTTAAATATCCGGTTTCCATTCGCATGCGCATACCGGTTTGGTCGGGTATAGCGGCGAGAATAACTTGCTTTTGATTTGATTTTGCGTGGTCAATTATTTCTTCCAACCATTTTGCTTTCTGCTCACCTACTTTTTTCTTATGGTTTTGAAAAGAATATCGATACCCAGATCTCCAACGAACGCCCGAAACATACTTTCTGGCAAAATCTATCCCTTCAGAAAAATACCGATTGAATCCATTTCTGGCTCTGAAAAAATTTACACCCCTCGTCATTAAGGGAAAAACGAGGGAAGTAGATTTTGTTTCCTTTCCACCTGTTGAAAGGGCGACCTGTTGATTAATTCCATCTTCACCTATGACAAGGCGAAGACTATCTAAACTTTGTTGTGAAAAAGAAGAATTATTGTCGTGATTCGATCCAAAATAAACCTTCTCCCCTTCATGATGCATTGCAAAAAAGTCTTGGTCTAAATTGCCACCAAAACATGCCAGAACCAACACATCAAAATCATAAAAAGGGGCTATTTCCTTAAAATATTGAGAATTCCAATTGCTTATGCCTGTACCCGATAAGGCAAAAGAATACACCTCAACGACGGTTTTTTCCTTATCAAAATGATTTTGAATTTTTCTGGGCCAATTCTCTTCAAGAAAAAAGCCCTCGGTATATGCATCTCCTAAAATGACAATACGAATGATATGGCTATCTGCCTTTTCATAGACATAATTTTGAGATGAGAGATAGCCTTGTTGGTTAGGATTAATGCTTGCATCATACACCAAATTGCCATCGGCAATCTTTACTACTCTTCCCTTTTCAATCCAACGAAATCCGGAAATGGAGTCATAATTTGCCATGGGCTTTGAAAAATAAGGATAGGTTGGAACCCCAATTTCAACCTCTGGCCAAAAAGGCTGTGCTTTGGCAAATCCACTCATTATACTCAGCGTTACCAGTAATTCAGCCAAAAGGTAAACTACACTCAATGCAATTACCCCTGCGTAATAATTGAGAAGTTGCTCACTCTTGTCTAAGAAAATCAGGATGGAGTTTCCAATAAAAATTAAACCAAAAAGAAAAACCGGCCAATAAAATGTGGGTAATGAGAAAGACCAATACACCCAGCCTGAACCCATGAGAAACAAAATGAAAGACGAAGGCCTAACCCATTTTTTCCATTTAGAGGGGATTGAAAATTCCTTTTTTTCTAACACAGCCCGAATTTCGTTATAAAATAGCGGAATTAGGAAATCTTGTCAGCCTGCAATTGACTCGTTTGAAATGAGGCCTCCGTTTATAAAGGAAAAGCCAATTTTGATGATACCCAAGTTTCTGAATAGATGTGGATGGCTGATAGATAAGGAACCGAAAAAAATAAAATTCCCTCTTTTATTTCGATTAAGGTTTTTCATCTTTGCACAATTGCATAACTCTCAAAAGCGATATTTTATTTTTAATAAACCCTATGGGGTGTTATCTCAATTTACCACATCCATAGAAACGAAAAAAACGCTTTCCGGATTTGGGCCTTTTCCTTCTGATGTTTATCCACTAGGGCGCCTAGATGAAGACAGTGAAGGCCTTATCCTTTTAAGTAATGATGCCTCACTACACTCGTTATATTCTTCCTCTAATTATGAAAAAGAATATTGGGTTCAAGTTGAGGGACAAGCCTCTAACGAAAATTTGGAAGCGCTGCGCATAGGCGTTAAAATCAAAACAAAAAATCAGTTTTATTTAACCCTTCCGGCGAAGGCAAGCATTTTGCCTGAACCTCCAAACTTACCTGAGCGTTCGACTCCCATTCGAATTAGAAAAAATATTCCTACAACTTGGATTTCACTTACCCTTAAAGAAGGAAAGAATCGTCAAGTGAGAAAAATGACAGCCGCTGTTGGCTTTCCTACCCTTCGTCTGCTCCGAATTAGGATAGGCAATCTTTTTTTAAAGAACTTAGAACCGGGAATGGCTATTGAATTGACGCATTCCCAAATTAAGGAGGCTTTTGCAATAACCACTCCAAGCCAATCACGTAAAAAAACAAAATGAAAATTGTAATTCAGAATCAGGAAGACCGCAGACCGCCTCTTCTCATTCGTTGGCTGGTTAGTGCTTTTGCACTTTGGGTTGCAGATTGGATGATTGAGGGAATTGTAATCGACGAATTTCAATATGCCTTGCTTGCTGCAGCCGTAATAGGTATCACTAATTCCATTTTAAAACCGATTCTTACCTTCCTTGCCTTACCCTTCATTTTAATAACATTTGGGCTATTTCTATTTGTTATAAATGCTGTTCTGCTTTTATTAGCCAGCGATCTGATTCCTCATTTTCATGTAATTGATTTTTGGTCGGCTTTATGGGGATCAATGGTGATTTCTGTGGTTACCTGGTTGGTCAATTCAAATCTTCCCCGTCGGCAAAACCCAAATTAATGCAATCGGGTTTATGAGCAAAGGCTATTAATATCCCAATTGTCCAAAAAAGCACCGCCTTGTATTTTGGTTCGGCCTAAACTTTTAAACCCCGTCGGATATTCCTTAATGGGATGTGTATTATAAAAAAGTGGGCCTACTTCAAATGCTTCAACTTCTGATTCATTATGAAAATGATAATGCACACTTTCAGTCTCTGAAGGAACCATCGTATATTTTACGGCTATTCTAATGCCTTCGCTCACATTTGCAGGAGAACCATGAATGAGTCTATGATCATAAATCAGGGCTTCCCCTGCTTTCAGTTTTAAAATTTTTCGCTCGAAGGAAGGTTTCGCATCTTCATCAAAAATTTTCTCTGACCATGTTTTAAGTGCAGGGCCTCCTCGAATCGTATAGCCCATTTTGTGGCTTCCGGGCAAAACCCAAAAATAACCGTTATCGTCAGTGATGTCTATTAAAGGAACCCAAAGGGTTAGAGAGGTGAATATTTTTTCATCAACCATGCTCCAGTCCATATGCAAATCAAATGCACTATCTTCAGTCGAGGGTTCTTTAACCGTAAAGTTTGCAAAAATTTCTTTGTATTGATTGAATAGGCCACTCGCCTTTGGCGTGAAAACATCGCAGATGGCTTTGGAGACCTTAAGCTTATATTCCGGAATTGAACTATGAATCGTTGCATGCCAACCGGTATTCAAATCCGATTCCCGTCGCAATTGAAAATAAGTAGTTTCCAAATCACTTACCTCGAGGTCGTTTAGAAAAGGAACTACAACGTATCCATCTTCATTAAATTTTGCCTCCAAATTCGGCTCCAAAAAAACATTTCGCATGGCGCAAGTTAATAAATGTTAAAGAGGATTATGGCCTAGTTTTAGCAGGGTTGCAATGATATAATTCTGAAAAGGGTCATTGCCTCATAATCAAACCCCAAGGCCCTTACTTGAAGGAAAAGACCGCCCCTTCTATTTACGCCATCCTTTACCAAAAAGGTGTAATTTTAAGGATGAGAAAATTACTATTCATCCCTATTTTTTCTTTTTGCATTTGCCTTTATGGGCAAAAATTATTTCCACCCTCTACCTTAGGTCAGGAAATCCCGGCTTGGGCCACTGAAATGTACAAAGCCAATCCCAACGTTTGGGAGGTAGATAAAGGGATAAGAGAATGGGCACTTTCTCACCCCGGCGAAAAAACAAATCATACCCAATTTTATAAAAAATGGCGCAGAGCCATTCGGGATAAAATTACTCAAGACGGTTATATTCATTGGCCTACACCAGTGGAGCGTCTTTCCTTACAAAATGAATTTCGCCAAATTCGATATCCTGCCTTGCCTGAATTCACACTACCTCCCGGTAACTGGACCTGCATCGGCCCCTTTGAAACGGGATGGGACCAAAGTGCGGGTGCACCTGCTTCATGGCAGGTAAACGTATATTCGCTCGATCAATCTCTTTCAAATGGAAATATTCTTTTTGCCGGAACCGAAACGGCAGAAATTTTTAAATCCACCGACCGGGGATTGAACTGGACACCGGTAAGCAGAACCTATGACATTCCTTCCATAACTGCCATTCGCATTCATCCAAGTAATTCAAATATTGTATTCGCAGGAGGTGGTTCAGAAATTTATAAAACAACGGATGGTGGAAACACCTGGAACTCGGTGTTATCTGTGGGTTCACTTGACCCTTATGATATTATTATTCATCCCTCTAATCCTCTTATTGTAATGGCGGCAACGAATAGGGGTTTATACAGAAGCACAGATGGTGGCAGTATTTGGGCTAATCTTTACACAGATAAAACCTGGGACCTCGAATTCAAACCCGGCACACCTGCCACCGTATATTGCGTAAAAAATAATGCGAGTACTATTCGTTGTGAGTTTTTTAAATCTACCGATAGCGGGGCAACTTGGACCATTCAAAGTGCGGGCTGGTACAATTCGACTGACCCGAATCGCAGTGATGGAGGCGCAAGAATTGCAACTACCGGCATTGACCCAAATCGAGTGTATGCCTATCTGATTGGCGAATCCAAAGCGGGAGATAACGGATTTATTGGCATTTGGAAAAGCACTGATTCCGGCACGAATTGGACATTGCCGCATGGTCAAATGGGTAGCCCATATTCCTGCACAAATGCAAATGCAGTTGCTACTTGTCCCTTCCCGAATTTGACGACCATTGGCCCAACCGGAACCTATCATCAAGGCTTTTACAATATGGATATCGTTTGTTCGCAAACCAACGCAGATAGTTTACTCATTGGAGGATGCAGTTTGTGGAGAAGCACAGATGGCGGGGCTACCTTTTTTGCAGTTGGCGGATATAGCGGATCAGTAGGGAGAGTACATCCCGACATTCAAGATATGGTCACCATTGGAAATGAAATTTGGGTAGCCAGTGATGGGGGCATCAATCATTCTACCGACAATATGCAAACGCATACTTCCCGTAAAAATGGAATTACCGGCTCAGATTATTGGGGCTTTGGAAGTGGATGGAATGAGGATGTGCTTGTGGGCGGGCGATACCACAACGGAAATTCTGCTTGGCATGAAGCCTGGTTAACCAATACAACTTTACGAATGGGGGGCGGAGAGGCACCCACCGGATATATAAATCCGGGAAATGCCAGGAAAGCATACTTCTCAGACATTGGCGGGAAGTATGTTCCTGCAACGATTAATGACCCGATTGTCGGGTTTTCTTTAGGCGCTTCTCCTAATGAATCTTACTATGCTGCCCATTCCTCTGAAATGGAATTTGATCCGCGCTGTTACAATCATATTTACATTGGCAAAGAAAATACGCTTCAAAAAAGCACAAACAGCGGTGCTTCCTTTGAAATTGTTTACACTTTTGGCAGCACGGTAACTAACGAAATCACAAGCGTAGAAGTTAGTCGAAGTAATCCTTCTGTAATCTATTTGTTGCAGCATAACTTCACAACTAATGCATGCACGCTTTGGAAATCTATTGATGCCGGGCTAAGCTGGGCTACACTACCAAAACCCACCGGAAATTCACGCGTGGCTACCCTTGCAGTAAG
>JAYSVQ010000005.1:0-2911 GCA_043718485.1 Bacteroidota bacterium | reverse complement strand
CAAGTGTGGGAAGGATGGAAATATTCTAAAGATGAAGCCGCAGATGCATCGGGCATTAACTCGATTCGATATGTCGATGAATTTGAAACATTTTTAAGAGGACTCTTGCCCTACACACAAGGGTTTTACTTGGATTTTAATGAGTACGAACGCAATTCTCATTTTCATGCCACTGCTGCTCATTCGTTTCAGCAACGCATGCAAAAAGAATGGCCTGCCCATCCCCTTCTTCGTGCGGCGACTGAATTACGCGACTTAAGAATGATTAAATCGGAAGAAGAGATTTTACAAATAAGGGTAGCGAGTTCAATAACCGAAAAAGCTTTTCGGCGAATTCTGGAATTTGTAAAACCCGGTGTATGGGAATATGAAGTGCAGGCAGAAATAATGCACGAATTTTTGAAGAACCGAGCGACCGGGCCAGCCTACAGCAGCATTGTTGCATCGGGTAAAAACGCATGCATTTTGCATTACATTTTAAATAATGCACAATGTAAAAAGGAGGATTTTTTACTGTTGGATTTTGGGGCTGAGTATGGAAATTATGCCGCTGATTTAAGTCGCACCATTCCCGTAAGCGGAACCTATTCAGCTCGCCAAAAACAAGTTTACGAGGCTTGTTTAAGGGTTTTTAAGCAAGCTAGGGCTTTTATTATAAGCGGAGAAACCCTTGATGGCCTCAACAAAAAAACAGGCGAATGCATGACTGAAGAATTAATTAAACTTGGTCTGATTACGCAAGAAGAAGTAAAGAAACAAGACCCTGAAAAGCCTGCTTACAAAAGATATTTTATGCATGGAACCGGCCATCATTTGGGGTTGGATACACATGATTTAATGCATCGATACCAGCCATTTCAACCTGGCATGGTTTTAACCTGTGAACCCGGAATTTATATTCCCGAAGAAGGTATAGGGGTGCGTATCGAAAACGACATTCTCATTACCCAAAATGGAAATGAAGATTTAATGCAAAACATACCTATTGAAATTGAGGAAATTGAAGGATTGATGAATTGAATTTTACCTTATTTACAGTAACCTCAATTCCTTTATCAGGGATGCACCCAATTCTTTATTTAACATTTCAAGGATATTGGTTTTTGACAACATCATTTCATTTTTCCATGCCGGATGGCCCATTTTTACATATAAGATTCCATTGCTGAACCATACTTTCAGAGTGTTATCAGCAACTGACTTTCCCATAATTCGTTCCCAATCACCAATCACCCGCTCTACCAATGCTTTCTCTTTTATGCCATTGGAATCGAGAAAGGCATCTATGGCTTCAGACAAGGAAAATTCATTTTTGCGCGCCATATACGGCAAGTTACGACTTAGTCTTCTTTGTTTTTAGGATTGAATCACCGCATTCGATTTTATCTCAAAAA
Organism: Bacteroidota bacterium; assembly: GCA_043718485.1. GTDB lineage: Bacteria > Bacteroidota > Bacteroidia > J057 > JADKCL01 > JAYSVQ01. The sequence continues at coordinate 1,517 of JAYSVQ010000005.1, read as the reverse complement.
ACCGAATTTCACTTTTGCTCTTTTTGGGAAAGGCCTTTTTCACCCTCTCCCCAATCGCATCCGTTAAAAAAACTTGCCCTTTAATTTCGGCATCCAAAATTTCGGCAATTGCCCTTAGCCTCTCCTGATCTAATCGATCAAATAGGTCGTCTAAAAGTAAAAGGGGAGAAAGGCCTGTATTTTTTTCGAGCAAGCGATACTGAGCCAATTTCAGGGCAACTACAAATGTCTTGGTTTGGCCTTGAGAACCAAAGTTTTTTACCTCGTGGCCATTAATTAAAAACTGTAAATCTTCTTTATGTATTCCGGCTTGGGTTCTACCGGTATAGCGATCTGATTTTAGTTTATCTGCAAAAAGTTTGCGCCAATGGGTCTCTACATTTTCTTTTACTTGGCTGATGTATAGAATATTAGGTTTTTCACTACTAGAAACTATTCTGTCAAAATAGGTTTCCATTAATGGTAAGAAGAATTCTAAAAATTGATTTCGGGAAGCATGAATTGGCACTGCGCAAGAAATTAATTCTTCTGTCCAAGGTTCAAGTTCCTCTGCTGCAAATCGGTTTTCCTCTTTCATTCGGTCGAGTAAAGCATTTCTATGCTGAAGGGCCCTTTCATAGCGAATAAGAAAATCTAAATAGGCATGGTCATACTGCGAAATCAGGCTGTCCATGAATCTTCTTCTTGAACTAGCCCCCCCTTGCACCAGGTCAATGTCTTCAGGCACAACCGATATCAGGGGTAAAAACCCAATATGCTCACTCATTTTACCCAGCGGCTTTCTATCGATTAACATTTTTCGGCCTTTTCCGGGATGGAAGTTACATTCTACCTCTACCTTCTTTTTATCCCTTAAAAAAGTTCCGGCGGTCATAAAAAACAGCTCTCCTTCTTTTAAAGAAAACTTATCCGCCTGGCCCCGTAATCCTTTTGTAAGTGCCAGATAATGAATGGCTTCTAAAATATTGGTTTTGCCTAAACCATTGTTTCCGAAAAAGCAATTCAATCCACCGCAAAAAGATAAATCAAGGGCCTCGTAGCTTCTAAAAAAGGAAAGCGAAATGGATTGAAGTTGCATATGGCCCGGTAAATTTAAGGTGCTTCGGCCCCTTTAAAAACTAAGCAGGGCTTTAAAATTCCTCATTTTGGGGCCATACTTACTTTTCCACAGATTGGAATATTGATTAACTTGCCTGCCTTTTCAAATTGTGAAAATGGCTAAGACCAAAACAGAAACGAAAGCAAATAGCGGGTTTACGCTGGAAAAGCTTCTTGAAGTTTTTGAAGAAATGTTGTTGCAACGCCGGTTTGAAGAAAAATCGAGTCAAATGTACATGCAGCAAAAAATTAAAGGATTTTGCCACTTGTATATAGGACAAGAGGCAGTGTCTTCTGGTATTGAAGCTGCAATTCGTAAAGATGACTATATTATTACCGCTTATCGTGACCACGGCTTTGCCCTTACACGCGGAATTTCTCCGGGTGCAGTAATGGCCGAAATGTATGGAAAAGCAACC
>JAYSVQ010000400.1:0-4200 GCA_043718485.1 Bacteroidota bacterium | reverse complement strand
GGCTGTCAGACGTAAGCGTAATGGAATTTGTTCCGCCTGAGGAAGAAAATATCAAGGTATCGGGTAAAACCTCGAAGGGGGCAGCCGGTTTGATACCGATAATCGCAGCCGAGCTATTGTAGGAATAGGAACCGGGCGTAAGATCATTTAAAGCATACCATCCATTATAAATTCCGCCCCAACCCCAATTCATATGCAGTTGTTCGGTCGGTGTGCTTCGGTAACCATCGCATACCCAAAAATGAGAACCCCCGCTATATAAAACCGGCCTTCCCGCTTGCAATTCGCTTTTGATAAGCGCCACCCAACTGCTATCAGAATACAAAGATTTCAAAATGTTTTTAGCACTCAATGAATACCGGAAGTACATTTTTAGGGAAGACGATTGATTGGAGAAGTAAGAGTTTGAAACCGAACTGCCCCATTGCATTTCCAATCCAACCCCGACATGGTGCATCAGTTCAGCCACGTTTGCGTTTGCACCACTTAAAGCATTGGGCATTGCAGACCAGTTGTAAGTTGTGCTTCCAAAATTAGCCGTTTGCAAACCATAACCGGCCCATGTCCAACTATGGCTTCCAATTCCTGTTGTAGGGTGCGCATGAAATTTCAACACCTGCGCCATCGCAGTTGCCCCACAACCGGTATAGGTTCTGGCGCAGGCACCTGCCCCATCTGCAGGGCATTGCGCATTGTAATTGCAACCTTGATTCCATGTGGTCGCGAGAAGCGGCCCAATCGTTTGAGCGTTGCCCATTGAAATCAAGAAGAAAAGAGGGAGGAGGATGAAGAAAGATTTATTCACATCTAAAAGTGCTTTTTTTTCTTTTTAAAACAAAAACCCAGGATGATTGCAGATTCTGTTTTGCAAATGACAAATGAATGGAATCATCACAAAAGGGGTTCCTATTAAGCCCTTGACCAAAAATATTTAGGTAAATCTCCTCAATTCCAAGCCGGATTTTCAGGGTAGCTTACAAGTTTTGCATACTTGCTGCCCATATTTTCTAAGGCTTGCTTCCAAAGTTGGTCCGATATAGTTGGGAAAATAATTTCTGGACTTGCCTTGCTAAGAATCCATGAATTTGACTCTATTTCTTGTTCTAATTGCCCCGCGCCCCAACCTGAATAGCCAAGAAAAAAACGAAAATCAGAAGGTTGAATTTCACCCACAGCTGCCAGGAATTTTAATTCATCATAATTGCCACCCCACCACAAATTTTCACTAATTTGAATCGATTCACTTTTCAACAGCTTGCATTTATGAATGAAATGGAGCGTCTCTTGTTGAACAGGGCCACCCAAATAGGTCATGGTTTCAAAAGGCGGAAAGTCTCTCAAAACTTCATTTAAGGTAAGCAAGCTGGGCTTATTCAATACGAAGCCAATGCTTCCCTCTTTTGTATGGTCGGTAATCAGCAAAACCGTCCGTTTAAAATTAGGGTCTTGCATAAAGGGTTTCGAAATAAGCAAGGTGCCCTTAGAAGGGCTACGCGGAATAATGATTTTCTTTTTAGGATTCACAGGTTTTCCTTTGCAAAAATGATTCCAGAAATTCGATTCTAAGAAAGCCCTTTAGCAACCAAAAAACAAATAAAAGGATTGGAATGCCAATTTTAAGGCCTCAATGGAGCGCCGCCCTTGGGGGTAATGAAGCCACAATTAGCCCTTCTGCATTATTTAACTCCGCTAATCGTTTATAAACTTTGCTTTCCTCAAAATATTCAAGTGCCATTTCAACATACACATTTCCGTGTTTGGCTTCGGTGGTCCATAATTCATGATAAAACTTTTTTAATTCCCCTTGGGGTAATGCATTCCAGATTAATTTAAACTTTTCGGCTCCCCTGCATTCTAAAATGGAGCCCAAAAGCAATCTGTCCATAAAACGGCTTTCAATTCCATTGCTCATCAAAGTCATCAATCCCTTTATGTAAGGGTCTTCTTTTAATTCATGGGTGAGTCGTATTCCCCTTTTTTCCATAATCGCATACACACGTTGAAAATGGTCGAGTTCCTCAACTGCCGTTTCAATGAGTCTAGGGATAATCGCAACCCGATCAGGAAATTTTGCCACCAAGCTCAAGGCCATTGCCGATGCTTTTCTTTCACAATCCGCATGGTCTTGCAAAAAAGAATCAAAGTCGCCCATCACTGCCTCAAGCCATGCATCCGGACTTTTGCTCATCAAATCAAGGGAACGTTTCATGGGCTGAATTTACGCCCTATCCACAAATAAGCGAAACCTATTGCCCCTCATTACTGGAACCATTTTCTATTTTCATACCTTCGCATCCTCATTATGGAAGCCCATTTACAGCATTTTACTCGCCTGCAAGAAGCCCTGCGCATCGAGCGTGACGAGGAGCGCGAACGATTTCGAAAGCAATTCATAGAAACGCCCCTCAACGAGCGCAAACAAAAAGGGATTTCATGGTACCCGGTAGATGTGGAAGGTGAAGAAATTTCTTTAGGTGGAAAAACAGTGTTGAGTCTTTCCCGCGCTGCCGGGCCTGCACCTATCAATTTATTTTCTTCAGGTGCGATTGCCATGCTTTTTAGTATGGCCGAACCTTCCCGAAAAGTACCTCCCTCAATTAGTGCTGTCGTTGTTTTCTGCGATGGTCATAAAATGAAGTTGGCTTTAGAGGATGAAGAAGTTCCCGATTGGATTGAAGAAGGAAAACTCGGTGTTGACCTTTCCTATGATGAGCGGGCTTTTCGTGAAATGGATAAATCCCTCAAGCGTGTTTTAGATGCCACAAAAGGTAGAGTTAAAGAGTTGAGAGATATTTTTGGTCAGCAATCACCACCAAAGTTTTTGCCCCGTTGCGCACCGATAAATGTTGGAAATCTTAATCTTTCTCAGCAAGCAGCCGTTCAACAAATGGTGCTGGCTGAGGACCTTTCCCTTGTACATGGCCCACCGGGCACCGGAAAAACAACGACTTTAATCCAGGGAGTTTTAGCGCTTTTGCGCGACAACAATCAAATATTGGTTTGCGCTCCCAGCAATCTTGCGGTTGACCTTTTAACTGAAAAATTAGATGCTGAGGGTGTTCCGGTTGTGCGTATTGGCCATCCTGCCCGACTATCAGAGGGCGTGTTGCGCCACAGTTTGGATGTAATGATTCAAACGCATCCCGGCCATGAAGTTATGCGCGAATACCGTAAGGAGGCGGAAAAGGCAAAGAAGCATGCACATAAATTCAAACGTAACTTTGGAAGAGAAGAACGTGAAGGGAAAAAGGCCCTTCTGACTGAAGCAAAAGAATTACTTGCACAAGCACGCAAACTCGAGAATTTTATTCTTACAGATGTGCTTGATAAGGCCAAGGTGATCGCGTGCACTTTGGTTGGTGCTGCATCCGAAATTCTTTCTAAACGCCGCTTTCCGGTATTGGTGATTGATGAAGCAGCACAAGCCCTCGAGCCTTCATGTTGGATTCCTATTGAAAAAGCGGATAAAGTTATTCTTGCCGGAGACCACTGTCAATTGCCTCCAACGATAAAATCTTCAAAGGCCGAAAATGCAGGCTTGGGCCAGACTTTATTTGCGCGCTTAATGGCTGCATTTCCAGAGGCTGCAACCATGCTCGATACGCAATACCGCATGAATGAATCCATCATGAATTTTAGCAGTCGGCAGTTTTACGAAAATAAATTAATTGCGGCTCCCAAAGTTGCCCAATGGACTTTAGCTGGAGAAGTGGGTCTCACCACAGAACCTTTCACTTTCATTGATACCGCCGGTTGTGGTTTTTCAGAGAAGCAAAATCCTGAATCTTTAAGTTTAAAAAATGAAGAAGAAGCAAATCTCCTGTTGAGGGTTTTGCATTTGATTGTACAGGGAATAGAAAAATCACAAGAAAAATCCTTTTCTATTGGAATAATTTCTCCCTACAAAGAGCAAGTTTATACCTTGAAGAATGCGCTCAAAAATTATCAAGCCCTTTGGCCCTGGAGTAAACAAATTAGTGTTGACACAGTAGATGGATTTCAAGGGCAGGAGCGAGACATGATTTGCATAAGTTTGGTGAGAAGTAATGCAAATGGAGCTATCGGTTTTTTAAATGATACACGCAGAATGAACGTAGCCATGACCCGTGCCCGAAAAAAATTATTGATTGTAGGTGATTCAGCTACCATCGCCAATTCTCCTTTTTACAATCAATTATTAGATTACATCGATGAGGTAAA
>JAYSVQ010000399.1:0-4202 GCA_043718485.1 Bacteroidota bacterium | reverse complement strand
GGAGGAATAACAGACGAAGAGGGAAAATATTCCATTACAGGAATTAAATCCGGAGATTATTCTATTCGGTTTACCTATTTGGGTTATGCCGAGAAAGTTTACAATGGCATTCGCATCCTCGCAGGTAAAACCACCACGCTGAATTCTGCGCTAAACAATCAGGATGTGGTTTCGGATGTGGTTGAAATTATAGGGGAAGCCAACATTGTAAATCTTGAGTCCGGAAAATCAGAAATCAAAATTGGCGCCGAAGAAATCAGAGACATGAGTGTGCGAGATGCAAAAGATATTGTGGCGATGCAAGTAGGCGTGAATCAAACACCCGATGGTTTAGTGATTCGCGGAGGGCGTGTGTATGAAACTAAATACCTGATTGATGGGGTAAGTGCAAAAGACCCATTGGCGGGCACAGGATTTGGGGTGGATTTGGGCGCTTCTTCTATTTCTGAAATGGAGGTAGTTACGGGTGGAGGTGATGCTGAATTTGGGGATGGAACCTCGGGCATCATCAACTCAAAAATAAGAGATGGGGGAGAAAAAATTTCAGCAACCGGATATTACACGCGCGACAATCTCGGCTTTAATAAAAATCAAGGTTTTAGTTGGAATACAGATGTTGCAAATATAACGATGGGTGGACCGATACCCTTTACCAAAAAGAAGGTTTCCTTTTTTCTTGCTGGCGATGTCGCCTTGTCTGATGAGTATTTTAACATTACTGCAAATCAATTACATAGTTCATTGTTCCAAAAAAACGATTCTCTTTGGGCTCCGAGACAAGACAATCGTTGGTCAAATACCTGTAAGCTTACCTATAATGTAAAACCGGGAACGAGAATTTCTTTTTCTAATCAGCACAGTTTAACCATCAATCAAAATACCCGTTCATTGCAGGTCATCGGAAACAACGCAATCATGACACCCGGGTTTCAATATGCACACAGCTTAAATTTGGACAATGCAAGCACCTATACCCATCAATCTAACCTCAGCATTCTCAACTTTAAACATTTGTTTAAAGAGCGCTGGACGGCAGATGTTACCTTGGGTCGTTTGTTCGTGAATTTAAGAGCGGATGCAAACGGAAGATCTTTCAGAACAGAAACGGTGGATCAATTATTTGACCCCTATTCAATTGTAACCAACCCTGTGAATTTATGGAACCCTGGGGATTCGGTAATTTATGTTTTTCCGGGACCGGGTTTGATTAACAATGGCGGCATTTCAACGTTGTGGCACGACCATTATGCGCAGGAGTATACGCTCAAATACAAATTTACCTATTCATCAAAAAGCAAAATCCATTTTTTCACTTTTGGCCACGAGCATAAAGAGCAGGCGTACCAATGGATTGACGTAACCCGGCCTTGGATTGGCGCACCCATTCAGGTAAACGACTCATTAAGCACGCCATCCACAAGCGTAGGCTCATCCAGCGACGTATGGAAAGCCCTGCCGGCTAATGGGGGATTCTTTTTTCAAGATGAAATTCGATACAAGGGAATCATCGCATTTATAGGAACCCGTTTTGAATATTGGGCTCCGGGTAAATTTGCAGACGATGCCGTTGAAAATCCACTTGCTCCCGTTACCGAAACCATTCGAGAGGAATATAAAAAACAAACAGTGCCAATTTTGGGCAGAAGATTCAAAGCCAGAATATTGCCAAAGCTTAGGGTTTCCTTTCCAGTTACGGAAAACAATGTGCTTTATTTCAACTATGGCCATTCTACATTGCTGCCTCACCCCCGATTTTTATATGCCGGCCTGGACCCTGTGTATCAAGACCGGTCCTTTTTATCAAATCTTGGAAATCCAAATTTGAATCCAGAGGTGAATGTCGGTTACGAACTCGGATTGAAATCACAATTGACCCGGGATATGGCCTTAACCATAAGCGCTTTTTATAATGACAAATTCGATTATATCGTAAGCCGCAGCATTATTGTAAAAGACCAAACGGGTCGATTCGTTGAGAAGACTTTTTTCATAAATCAGGATTATGCAAGAGTGCGTGGATTGGAGGCAAGTTTTACACGTAGGGCGGGAAAGTGGATGCGACTGAACCTAACGGGCTCATACCAAATCGCAACCGGAAAATCCAATTCTGCGGCAGAATCTGCACTTCAAATCAAACAACAAGGTTTTGTTTCTACCAGCAGAGAGCAGTTTTTGGCCTGGGACCGCCCCTTTGATTTTAAATTAGCCATCATTTTTAAACCCGATACAAGTTTTAAAATAGGAGGCAAGGCCCTGCTCAAAAACTTCAGGTTTTTTCTTTCTTCAACTTTTAAATCTGGTTTACGGTACACCCCTTATATCCTTACCGACACAAGTGATATTGGAAGGCCGATTTATGAAAGAGTCGAAGACCAGCCCTTCAGCAAAATTGCTAGCCCTTGGTTTTGGTCTGATATAAAAATCAGTCGCGATTTTCTTTTTGGAAAAAAATCCGGACTTACTTTAAGCCTTGAAATTCAGAATATTTTTAACAATAAAAACTCGCAAATCATCAATGGGATAACGGGCAAAGCCTACCGTCCCGGCGACCCCTTGCCTCAAGAATACCGTGACCCCTCATTCCCAGACCCTCAAGACCGAGGCGTTCCGCCCACAAACCCTGCTCGATATTTACAGCAACGACATATTTTATTCGGGGCCAATTTTAAATTCTGATGTTTCAGCGTACCCTATATCTACTCATTCTCTTTTTTCCTTTTTTACAAGGAAATGCGCAACTACTCCCCAGATTAGGAGCGCAGCGGGCGGGAATTTCTGCGCTGACTTTTTTAAAAATTGATGTGAGTCCGAGGGCTGCTTCCCTGGGCGGGGCAACCTTATGCATGCCCGGAGATGCATTCGCCGCAAATTGGAACCCCGCTGCAATCACTGATTTGAGCGGACTTGCAGTTTCGAGTTCTAATACCTTTTGGGCTGCCGGAATTAATTATGCTTACTTATCCGCTGCGAAAGAATACAAGCCCGGTTTTTTAGGAATTAATGTGGCAAGCCTTTCAACCGGTAAAATGGAAAGAAGAACTGAATTTCAACCCGATGGCACCGGTGAATATTTTACAGCGAGCAATACCGCTGTAGGTTTAACCTATGCACGAAAACTAACAGACATGTTTAGTTTCGGCCTTAGCCTTAAATATGTGAATGAGCAATTGGCTGAATTTATGGCCCACACTGCGGTGTTTGATCTTGGTTTTTTGTATCGCACCGATTTTAAAGATTTAAAATTTGGTGTGATGTTGCAGAGTTTTGGGCCCAATTCAACATTGAAAGGAAAAAGAACTTCCTCTGATTTTAATGCGAAACCGATTGTGCTCAGTTCCTATCCGGCACCTACGGTATTTATGATGGGGCTTTCTATTGTGCCCTGGAAAAAGGATGACAAAAGTCTAACGCTATGTATGCAACTCAACCACCCCGGCGACAATGCTGAAAACATTAGACTCGGTGCTGAATTTGAATATAAGAAGATCGTATTTTTTCGGGCTGGATATAAAATTAATGTAAAAGACCAGCCCTATCCAACGGCTGGGGTGGGTTTAAGAACCCGCATGGGAATTCATCCGCTTCAGTTCGATTATTCTGTTGACCCGACCCAATTTTTAGGATGGATTCACAGAATTGGACTAAGCCTCACTTTAATGAAAAGAGAGAAAAGATGAAAAGGCGCTTTATTTTTTTCTGTTCTGTCTTTATTCTTTTTGCTGCTTGCGAGGGATTTTTAGGCAAAAAAACAGACAGTGATTTTATTGATGTTCCGGTTTACAATGAAAAACCTGTGGCGTATGTACCGATTCAACCCGTTTGGGCGGGCTTTTTAAATCCGGTTGATGTGATTGCGGGCTACGATGAATTAATTTATGTTGCCGACGCAGGAACAGAGGAGATTATTTCATTTGATCAGGCAGGAAATATTTTAGGGCGATTTTCAGTTCCGGGAATTACTAAAATTGCCCAAGATCGCTCTCTCGATTTACTGGCCATCGGCACAACCGATACCTTGGGCTACGACTTAAGCACCTTTTACAGAATTAATTTGAAAGGCGCATCTTACGGATTGGCCAATGCAGAAATTGAGAAAAAAGTAATACATCCTTTTTATTATCGGGTTGCTCCACCAGCAAATAGCAGCGAGGCTTCGGTTCATTTCACAGGAATTGGTTTAATGGCAGACAACTCCTATTACC
>JAYSVQ010000398.1:0-4203 GCA_043718485.1 Bacteroidota bacterium | reverse complement strand
CTAGCTTACCTTGGTCAGCGGCGGGCTTTGATTTTTTGCGCTTTTTACCCTTAACCTCGTCTTTTATTTCGGGTTCGGCTTCTGATTTTAGACGGTTTTCAACTCTAAGGAGCATGCTTCATGGGTTTCCGGAATGGAATGAATACGCGGAAACATGGAAAATTAAAGGGTTTCGGCATGGGTATCAGGAAAGCAGGCTATTTTCTTGTCAACAAGCGTATGATGCAAAGGACGAATGAAGCCCAAAAACCCTATTTACCTACTTTTTTGGCACTTGCCTTCATTTTGTAAACCCTCAATCCAGAACAAAAAGAGAAAGAAAATTACAGGAAGATAATTTGGGCCCTGATTTGGAATTAATCAGTGGTTTTTTCTGCTTATTGAAGTGTTAAATCCGATTCACTTTCTTGGCGTCTAATAAAATTGCCGAGTAAAGGCACAGCAAACATATACCTTCCGTGCCTATTTTTATAAAGAAGTCCCTTCTCGATTAATCCAGACAACATTTGATTTGCATTGCTATTGCCTATTGGTGTGCCTGCCTTTTTTGATTCCTCAACTACCTCCTGGACTGTAAACTCTTTGTCACAATTTTCCAAGCGTGAGATAATAATCATAATTTCTTTTTGCCTATCTGAAGCCCGAGACCATCGAGCAGAGAAAAAATCCTTGTCTAGTTTTCGAATAATTTCATTTACAGGTACTGACGCAGGTTGATCCGAGCCTATTTTTTGTATAAAAATATCGAAAACCTCTCTGCAAATAAATTGAATAAAATAAGGATACCCGCCAGAGTGTTGAATTATCAAAGAAACCGATTCAGCACTAAATGAAACCGGGCAGTTTGTGTCACCAATGGGTTTCAATATGGCTTCTTTACTCTCATTTTCGAGAAGTCTTTTCAGAAACAAAACTTTAAACATTCTTTCTGAATAAGTTCTAGCGTCAACCAATTTCGGAAACAAAGTGGGCAATCCAGTCAAAACAAGCATATATGGAATCCCCTTTCTTTGAATAGACTGAAAAAGGTCCAAAATAAGAGAAAGAGGAAATTCGGTTTTTGATTCGTGGTCAGAAAGATTTTGGGCTTCATCATATGCGAAAACCATTCCCTTTTTTCCATACTTGCTCAGGTAAAACCACGACAATTCTAAAATATGTTTTAATTTATCGATGATCAATCCGGGCGTATTTTGGTAAATTCTCACCAGTTGAGTGTAATCAAGTTTTACTGGAATTTTAACTTGTGTTTCTCCAAATCCGGGCCTTTGAGTAACGTCCTCATCAATTGTAATTAATGAGGTAACAAGCGACAGGTCTGTTAATATTCTAATCGCAAGGTTTTCGTCACTTATGGAAATCACTTCGGAGAAATCATTGCCTACCCACATCCAACCATCCTTAATTGCCAAGACCTTAAACTCTTCAAGCAATACTGTTTTTCCTACCCCTCGTAAACCTGTAAGGATTACGTTTTCAAGAATAGTGGTCTGGGTAAGGAGCTTAATAAAATCCTGCTTTTCTTCCGTTCTCCCAGCCAAATAAGGTGGTCTGTGGCCTGCACCTGGTTTAAACGGGTTTTCAAAAATAAGCTGAGCCATTATAATTAATAGTAAGCTACTTTGGTAAATTTAGTAAAATTTATAAATTTATCAAACAGGATTAACCTCTATTACTTTTACCAAAATGAATAAAAAGCCTCAAAACCAATCCATAAAGGTTTAAAAATCAGGCCATAAAGGTGCTAATAGCCTTTTCAATCCGTTTATTGATTCCGGGACCTTGATAGACAAACCCAGTATAAATCTGAACAAGGCTTGCACCGGCTTTCATCATTTCGACGGCATCATCCCCTGTCATAATTCCACCGACGCCGATGATGGGAATGCTGCCCTTACTTTTTTGGTGAATCATGCGCACAAGCAATTTGCTTTTTTCGGTCAGAGGCTGACCGCTGATTCCCCCTGCTCCCATTTTTTCTAAATGCCCGCTATCGGTGTGTAAGCCATCACGGCTCAAGGTGGTATTACCGGCTACAATTCCAGCAATACCTGTCGATTTTACAATCTCAATAATATCATCAAGCTGGGCTTCATTCAGGTCTGGAGAAATTTTTAACAGAATCGGCTTTGGTTTTGCGAAGGATGCATTTCGGTCAATTAAGCCTTTCAACAATTTCGTTAGGGGTTCCTTTTCCTGCAATTCCCGTAAGCCCGGAGTGTTGGGTGAGCTGACATTTATGGTGAAATAATCTACATACGAAAAAAGCGCGTCGAAACATTTTAGGTAATCATTAAGTGCATTCTCATTAGGGGTGTCTTTGTTTTTTCCGATGTTTCCACCGATGATAATATTTCTCTTTTTTGACTTTTTTAATCGCCCAACCATTTCTTCAAGGCCTTGACTGTTAAATCCCATCCGGTTCAATAGTGCCTGATCTTTAGGCAAACGAAATAAACGTGGGGAGGGATTTCCTTTTTGGGCAAGAGGCGTAACGGTGCCCACTTCCATAAATGCAAAGCCAAAGGCTTCCCAATTGTCATTCAGGTATGCGTCCTTGTCGAATCCGGCAGCAAGGCCCACCCTTCCCGGAAAATGAAGGCCAAACAATTTTACTGATTTAGGTTTTGAGGGTGAATAAAATAGCCTCGTCAAACCAAAAGTGCCTGGAATGCTAAACCATACCCTCAGCAATCGAAATACAAAGTGATGAATTCGTTCAGGATCAAACCAAAATAAAACCGTTTTGAGAATTGGGTACATACAATGCACGAAAGTAGAAAAGCGAAATCGATTCTCCTTACTTTTGGGAATTTTTAAATGATATCTTTGTCAAAATTTTAATTCATGTCAAAAAATCTATCGCTATTCACGCTACTCCTTCTTTCCTGTTTTTCTGTTCAATCTCAATCTACCTGGGAGAACTTCTACATTCACCAACAAACAGATGCAGGTTATGCCGTTGAGCCAACCAGCGACGGAAAATACATTGTTTGCGGCTCAACACGCACAGCAGGTGCCAATTTCGATGATATTTTATTGATGCTGATAGATAGTACAGGTGCAGTATCGTGGGCTAAGTCATTTTCTACTCCCTTGTCTGATCAAGCCTATGATGTGAAGCAAACCGCTGATGGTGGATTCATCATTGCCGGGAGTTCGAATGGCACAAGTGCCGGCGCAAAAAATGCAATCCTCGTCAAAACAAATGCAACTGGGGATTTAACCTGGGCCAAGGTTTTTGGAAATGCCCTCGCAGATGAATTTTTTGCCGTTGCAGAACTACCGGGGGGCGGCTACGTTGCAACCGGTTCATCTTTTGACCCGGGAAACTTGGGAATTAAAACTGAGGTATTTGCCGTTAAAGTAAACAGCAGTGGAGTTGCCCAATGGGAAAAAGTTATGGGAGGCGTAGGTGACGATGAAGGCAGGGATTTGATAATTACCCCTACAGGTGCTGCCTTAATTGTGGGCACACGTGAAGGCGGTGGAACCGGTCTCGATGTTTACATGACCGAATTAGATGTAACTACAGGAAATGCAAATTGGATTTCCATGCTCAGGGGCGCAAATGAAGAAAAAGTGTATCGCATCATTAAAGACGGAAATTCGGGTAATTATATTTTGGCAGGCAGCACAAAATCACTGAATGCCGCAGGCAAAGCGCAGGCCTTATTACAAACCATTACCCCAACTGGTTTACCCTCCGGAAATAAAATATTTTTTGAGCCCGGTGCCGATGTAAGTGCGATGAGCGTAGTCAAAACCGCAAGTGGGAATTATGCCATGATAGGCTCGCTTTCCGGAATTGTGGAACAGGCGATTCATCTGGAATTGGATTCAACGAAAGAAATTCTTCATTCAAATACATTAACCGGTTTTGAAGCCAAAGACATAGCTGTGGGCCTGAATGGAAAATATATTGGGGTGGCCAGATTTCAAAAACCTGCAAGCACCAATCCTGCTTTGTATTTAAGTTCATTGAATTTTACAAACGGCTTTCCTTCTCCTTGTCCTGGAAGTTTAAGTTTATCTGACACCAGCGGCGTTTTAACCGTGTTTACCCCAACCGATACAAATTCTTCATACACGAGTACGTACACAGTTACCCTCACAGTAAATTCATTTTCCAGCACGGTAAAAAATGGCTGCGACCCCACTTCTATTGACGGTGACAAAGAGTTAAACAACTTGACCCTTTTT
>JAYSVQ010000397.1:0-13552 GCA_043718485.1 Bacteroidota bacterium | reverse complement strand
TATCGAAACGCTATTCCGCCCAACACAATTGAATCCATAAAACGTGCGCTTGAAATTGAAGGGGCGGATGGCTCAGAAATGGACATTCAAATGTCATTAGATGGTGAACTGGTTTTGTTTCATGATGAATATTTGGAAGGCAAAACCCATTGCCATGGGAAAATTCAGGAATTGAGTTGGGCTCAAATTTGCAAATGTAAATATGCCTCTCGAGAAGGGGATTCGCCAAACGCCTATTTCATACCCTCATTGAGAATGGTTTTTTCTGAAATTGGGGAACTAAGCACCCTTCTGTTTTTGAATGTCAAACCCTCAATTGCAACTGGAACGCAGGAAGGGGATTCGCTGCGAAATTCATTTGCCCAAATTTTGCATTCGCTCATTTTAGAATTTAATCTTTTAGAAAAGGTACTTATTGAAAGTAACGACGAAAACTTTCTCGACTTAATTAAGGGACTTTCTACTTCTATCAAAACGGTTTATGACGGGGACGATTTTGAAACTGCATTTCAATTATGTCAGAATAAAAATTATACATTCCTCGCCCTTACCAATGATAAGGTAAGTAAACAAAACATTGCGGAGGCAAACCTTGCCGGAATAAGTGTTATGATTTGGAATTTAAAAACATTGGCAAACACTAAGAATGCCGTCGAGAAAAATCCGAATGCAATTCTTACGGATGATATTAGGCAAGCTTTTTCCTTAATTCCTTAAGGGCAACACTAAAAACCCTTGACACGGGGTTATGCGAATTTTTCAACTTCCTCATTGGCAGGAAGTCAACTCGAAAGTTGAAAAACCCGCAAGCCTTGTCCGTAGCGTTTTTAGAGATGCCTTAAGTTCATTTTACCCCCCCCTTGGCCCAAGCGTTTCTGATTTTAGCATTGTGGTGCACTTGAAAGAGGGCTCTGGTTAAGGTATCTAAATGGTGAATTTCGAAAGAATTCTTTTCTAACAAAGCTTGTGTCCAATTGCTATTCTCTCTTAAAAAAGGAACTGCATAATCAGAAAAATTACTGCAATAAGCGAGGGAATCATGAATCATATTTATGACACCCATCATCTCATTCATCACAACAGGCTTTACATTTTCACTCACAAGAGAAAGACCGGCACTACTGTGCCAAATACTTAATTGAAGAAGTTCAATTAGCGTTGGTAAAATGTCGAGATGACTTGCACAATGTTGGCGCACACCGGGAGAAATTTCAGGCCCTGTGATTAACAAGGGAACATGAAACAGCTCTATTGGTTTATACTGAGGATTATGGCCATCAAAAAAACAATGGTCTGCTGTTATAAAGAAATAAGTGCTATCGAACCAAGGCTCGCTGGAAACAAGATTAAAATATTCCCTGAGAGAATGATCGGTGTAAAAAACGGATTTTTCCATCGCAGAAAGTCCGGAAAATTCTGGGGGTATAATAAAATCATTTGGTAATTCAAATGGAAAATGATTAGTTATCGAAAACCATACATCCAAAAATGGTTTTGACCTTTTGCTTTGATGCTCTGCCAGAAACAAAAGGAAAGGGGAATCAAAAATCCCCCAATTGCTTTGCTTTGAAGAACCTTTTTTCAAAAATTCATCCTTCCCATAATAATTCAGGAAACCGGAAAGCTTGAGATAAGAATCAAATCCCATCGTACCATTATCTCCTCCACAGAAAAAAGAAAGTTCATAATTCCTTTCCTTTAAAATATTTCCAATTCCGTGCACGGGTTGAATTTCATATGCAGAACCAATTAATGGATGTGGGTCTAACTCGGGAATTGAATTCAAAATACTTGGCAAAGCCTGAACACTGCGAGCACCGGCAGCGTAAAAATTCTGAAAATCTAGGCCTGTACTCGCCAAGGAATCTAAGAAAGGCGTTATAGATTTCTTGCCTACTTTATTGCGCATGAAACCCATTTTCTCAGCATTCAAAGACTCGATAATAAGAATCACCACATTTCGTGCCTTTGCAGCATTCTGAAATTCTGCCTTTCTCAACAATGGATATTGAGGGTCAATGTAAGGGCCATCAAAAGGATTTTTGTAGCTATTTCTCGCCAATTGAACAGCAAAGTTTTCATCCAAAAAACTGACTTCAACTTGCTTTTTTTCAACTAGACCAAAGGTTATGTTATATCCGGTATTCATAGCCAGGTTTCCCAAAAAAAGGTTTGGGGTGGCAAAGGCCTGAGAAGGTCGTAAGGGTATTCCTTTCCAACCTCCTCTAATAAAAAGAAATAGAATAGGAAGAAGAAGGATAAAAGCGATGATATCTTTAACCGAACTTTTATTTGTGGAATTGATTTGAAAAAAAACAATTTTTTTGCTTGCCCAAATAAATATAGCTGAAAGGAAAACAAAAATTAAGAGTATCCAAGAATAGGAAAGAAAATCGAAGATGGAGAAATTCTGAAGATCTCCGGCTGTTGTAAAGAGTTCATGGATCATTCTTCTTTGCGCATATTTGTAATACACTACATCGGCACAATTCAGAAAAAAAATCGGAAGATTGAATAGGCATAAACCAAAATGAATACTTTTGAGGTAGAATTTATTTAATCGCAAGCCAACCGGGAGGGCGAGCAAAAGAAAAAATAATCCTGAAAAAATAGCTGTTGTGGCTAAATCAAAACGAATTCCTGCTAGGAGGGCAAAGAAGAAATCTGAAAAAGAAAATGTACCTCCATTTGAATAATGACCTCCGAAAAAGAGCATGCGAAAACCCAAAAAGACGAAAAGGAGCAACGAAATCAAACACAATATTTTCCAAATGGCCATTGGAATGGCTTGTGTTTTGGAAGTCAATCCTGAAAAAAAATTATTCGTCGGCATTTGAGAATTTGACTTTCACAAATGTATAACAATGAATGGACTCGAAAAGGAATAACAGTTTTCTCTTCATTATTAATTTAAATAAAAAATCCTCCCTGAAACAGAGAGGATTTTTGTGCGTTAATACGCTCATTATTTTACCTGGCTTAAACTTTTTTGGAGTTCATCCAAGGTTTTTTTCTCTAAACCCACAACGATTTTCTGGTCTTCCTGAGATTTTTTATTCGACTCTTGGTCACTTTTATTCTTAACCAAAGCGTCTTCCAATTTCTTTTGCTCCTTCACAAGACTTTCACCCTCACTTACTAATTTTTCGTTTTCCTTGGTGGCTTTTTCAAATACCTTTACTTGCGCTTCAATCGCAAGTTCAAGTTCATAACGCCTCACTTCGGCTACCAAATTTTCCAGCATTTTCTTTGCGTTATTGATTTCAGAATTATTGGTCGCAGAGGTTAAAAAGTTATCATACCCTTTTGACAATACAAAAATAATAGTGGAATTATTTTCCTTTTCCTTTTCAACTTTGTAATAATAGTCAAGCATATCAGAACTTATCTCCGGAAAAATCTGACCTAAATAAGCCTTAAACCCTTTTTCGTTTTTGCTTTTTAAGGATTTGAATTTTCTGTCGAGTACCTCTTCTACATTTTTTACCTGGCCTTCAATCGTAATTGTTAGGCCATCTGCTTTGTCTTTTAAAAAGTCAACTTTGCCTTCAGAAACTTTTTGTGACCAAGCAAAGGACACAAAAAAGAGAGCAATGCTTAAAATAATTAGTTTTTTCATGATAAAAATTGATTCCCAAAAGTATTCAAAAATGATACCAAATCTGCAAATGTTTAAAAATCAGCAGCCATTAAAAGGCCAATGTCCATCGCGTCAATTCCAAACATTGCGGCAAGCGATTGTTTAACCAAATGTTTGCGATGGACAAAAACACCTTGCCTGATGCCTTCATCATGGCGAATTAATTGCTCCATTCCACCGAAATCACCTGCTTTTACCAAAAGAGGTCCGATAATATTGCTTATTGCCGCCGATGCGGTTTGTGAAACGCGTGAGGCAATATTGGGCACACAATAGTGAATGACGCCATACTTTACAAAAGTGGGTTTGTCATGTGTGGTAATTCGACTGGTTTCAACACAACCTCCTTGATCAATCGCAACGTCAACAACCACCGAACCCTCACGCATATTTGCAATCATTTCACTGGTAACGACAACCGGTGCTCTATGTCCGCGTTTAAAAGCGGCACCAATAATTACATCAGATGAAATAACGGCTTCTTCTACATATTTATGAAGGCCAACTGCAGTAAATACATTCACACCTAAATCTCTTTCTAACCTTCTTAATTTGTAAACTTCCTCGTCAATTACTTTTACCGTTGCACCCATACTCATTGCGGTTCGGGCGGCACTGTACCCAACTGAACCCGCACCAATAATGGTTACGACTGAAGGCGGCACGCCTGTAATTCCACCCAATAAAAGGCCTTTTCCACCGGTTGTACCACACAACAATTCAGAAGCAATATGAATTGAGGAAACACCTGCAATTTCACTCATCATTTGAACGAGCGGAAGTGAGCCGTCTTTATCTTGCAAAAACTCAAATCCAATCGCGCTAATATTTTTTCGGATGAGCATTTTGAGGTAATCTGGTGTAAGACTACCCAGGTTTACTGCCGAAATCAAGGTTTGATTGTTTTTTAATAAACCCAGTTCCTCATCTGAAAGAGGTGAAATTTTGGCAATGATTTCAGCTTTTGTAAAAATATCGGGCAATGAATAGGCGATTATCGCGCCCACATCTGCGTAAGCTTTATCTGAATATGAGGCGGCAAGTCCTGCACCTTGCTGAATAAATACCTGATGGTCATTGGCTACTAAAACAGCAACTGCTTCGGGGGTAAGTGGAACTCTATTTTCCTGATAGTAGGATTCTTTAGGAATTCCGATGATCAGTTTTCTCTTTGTTTTTTTTGTCTTTACCGGAGTCTCAAGCGGTATTGCCCAAGAAGAGGGATGTATGTCTCTAAACACATCTGAACCACCACCGAATTTAATACCCGCCATTTTTTATTTTTTCAATTTTGAGTGGAGAGGGAAACCTTTCGGCCTCCCTTTTTTTCATGTTGAATTTCAATGGAAATAAAATCCTTACCCAAAAAAGCCATGCCAATTTGAGGCCATTCAATAAAGTTGAAATTCCCAGAATCCAAATATTCGTAAAAGCCGATTTCTTCCAGTTCAGACGGGGCTCTCATTCTGAATAAATCAAAATGATAAACCTCTCCTTTTGGAGAATCATAAACGTTGATGAGTGAGAATGTAGGACTTGTCACAACTGAAGTCGAGTCGAGATGGCGGAGAAAACTTTTTACGAGTGTGGTCTTTCCGGCACCCAATTCTCCAAAAATTGCGAAAATTTTCTGACTTGAACAAACCTTAAGAATTTCACCCGCAATGTCATCCATTTCCCTTTCCGTAGGGGAAAACCAATTCATTTTCACACTTCAAAAGTAATCAGGTTTAGCGAATCCGATATATTAGGCCAAAAACCTTGATTTTAAGCTCATTTTTTAACCTTTATTAGCTCTAAACTTTGGAACTGAGGTCAATTAAGGGAACGACCATTTCCTCTAAACTAACCCCACCATGCTGAAAAGTGTCTCGATAATAGTTTACGTAGTGGTTATAGTTGTTTGGATAGGCAAAGAAATAATCCTCGGATGTGAAGACGTAGGTTGAACTCATGTTGGTTTTAGGCAACATTGCATCTTCGGGCTTTAAAATGGGGAAGAGAAACTTTTCTTTGTCGTAGCTCAGGTTCCTGCCCTGCTTGTACCTGAGGTTTGTAGAGGTATTTCGATCGCCTACAATTTTGACAGGTCGGCGCACCCTTACTGTGCCGTGATCGGTCGTCAAAATTATTTTCACTTTTCGTTGAGCCAGGGCTTTTAACAAATCCAAAAAAGGAGAATGTTGAATCCAGGAACGAGAAACATTTCTGTAAGCCGCTTCATTGGGCGCGAGTTCTCGAATGATGTCAACCTCTGTTCGAGAATGGGATAAGGCATCAATGAAATTATAGACAATAACATTGAGGTCATTTGTCATTAAATTATTGACGTTGTTCACCAAATTTGCTGCCTGGTCATTGCTTAAAATTTTGTGGTAGCTATGTTTAATATTCAATCGCTTTCGCGTGATGTGCTCTTGCAGCAATTCTGCCTCAAACATATTTTTGCCGCCTTCATCTTCGTCTTGCTTCCAATATTTTGGATATCGTTTGAATATATCTAAGGGATAAAGGCCTGCAAAAATAGAGTTTCGAGCATATTGTGTTGCTGTGGGCAAGATAGCGTAGTACAATTTTTCATTATTGATATAAAAATCCTGCGCAAATAAGCTTTCAAATTCTTTCCATTGATCATATCGCATACAATCGATGAGAATAAAAAATACACTTTCATATTTCCCACCTAATTCTTTGAAAGCGGTTTCTCCCAAAAGGTCAGGTGAAAGCATGGGGCGCTCATTCAAATTAGGTGTATTCACCCAATCCAAATAATTTTTCATTACAAAACGGGAGAAATTATTTTGGGCCTCATTTTGTTGTGTAGCCAAAACATCAGCCATAGATTTATCTGGATTCCCCCCCATTTCCATATCCCATTTCACCAGCTTTTTATAAATATCCATCCATTCCTTATAATCGGGCTCATCATAAAATTGCATTCCGATTTTTCTGAAATCTTTTTGATAAGCAGAGGTTATTTTTTGAGAAACCAATTCTCGATTCTGTAAAATCTTTTTACAAGCCATTAAAACCTGACTCGGATTGACGGGTTTAATCAGGTAATCCGCGATTTTTGAGCCAATGGCATCTTCCATAATTTGCTCTTCTTCGCTTTTGGTGATCATCACCACCGGCAAGTGAGGGGCAATATTTTTAATTTCATCGAGGGCCTCCAATCCGCTCATTCCGGGCATATTTTCATCCAGAAAAACGATGTCAAAGGCATCGTTTTTTACCGCCTCTACGGCATCATGGCCGTTGCTTACTTGACTGATTTTGAGCCCTTTCTCCTCCAAAAATAAGATATGACCTTTGAGCAAATCAATTTCATCATCTGCCCACAGGATGCGTGCGTTTTGCATAGTAAAAATGTTGTTTAAACGAAGAAAAGGTCGAAAATACTTACCTTAGGCGTTGATTTAAGTTGGAACTAAGATACGAAAATGGCTTGGTCAACCAAACCTTCGGGAACGGAAATGAAATTTAATTACGGCGAAAGGGCATTCAGGTTACATGGGAAAAAATAAAATCATAAATGACCCTGTTCATGGGTTTATTGAAGTGCCGCAAGGCATTTTACTTGACCTTATTGATACTGACGTTTTTCAACGGCTTCGCAGAATCCGACAACTCGCGCTTTCAAGTTTAGTTTACCCGGGTGCAGTTCATACTCGATTTAATCACGCATTAGGGGCTATGCACCTTACCGGAGAAGCCATGGATGTGCTAAAATCAAAAGGGATTGAAATTTCAGCAAACGAATTCGAATCTACTTTGATTGCTATTTTATTGCATGACGTGGGCCACGGCCCTTTTTCACATGCGCTTGAAAGTGTTATTATTACAGGCTTGAATCATGAAAATATGAGTCGAGCCATCATGCTGCATTTGAATAAGCAATTCAAAGGCAAATTAGATTTGGCCATTTCCATTTTTGAAGGAAAATACCATCGCCGTTTTTTCCACGAGTTGGTGAGCAGTCAGCTGGACATGGATCGCATGGATTATCTGGTTCGGGATTCCTATTTCACTGGTGTGGTGGAAGGCTTGGTGGCCGGAGATCGCATTATTAAAACATTAAATGTCGTTAATGATCGGCTGGTAGTTGAGGAAAAAGGTATTTATTCTGTAGAAAAATTTATTGTTGCTCGCCGGTTGATGTATTGGCAAGTTTATTTACATAAAGCTGTAGTTGCTGCAGAGTACACGATGGTGCATATTTTACAACGTGCCCGTGAGCTTATGTATGACCAAAAAAATATTTGGAAAAATCCGCTTTTTGAATTTTTCTTTAGGCAAAATACACTTCTTAAAGTTGAAATTTCTGCTGAGGTTATTGAGCGATATGTTCAGCTTGATGATGAGGATATCATGTATGCCATTAAGCAATGGGCCAAATCCGGAGACCCGGTTTTGGAATTTCTTTGTAATTCAATCATGAAACGCAGCATGTTGAAAGCAATTTTTCTTCATGAACCCATGAGTGAAAGCGAATTGCAAATCCAAAGAGACTTTTACATGAAAAACTTAGGCTTAGATGCGGAACAAATAAAATATATTTGCTTTACAGGACAAGTTACAAATCTGGCCTACCTTTCTACCCAAGACTCTCCTATTCTTATTCTCAAGAAAGACGGCACCTTGCTCGATATTTCGCAAGCATCTGACTTAAGCAACGTAATGGCACTTTCTACGCCGGTGACTAAGTCTTTTTTGTGCCGGCCCGCCTAATTTAACTTAATTACTTTTCTTCTGAATACACCTTATACCTATGGTAAAGAGTGTATTTTAAAATTTATAAATCTAATATTCTATTATTGGGGTTAAATTGTAGTTGGGAAAAAACTGTGAAAATGAAATTTCTATTTCTATTCGTCACAGGAGTGCTTCTTATTTTAATCTCTCGGCAATATCGAGTCTGAATTTTCTGGCGGTATCGGTTGCTATATCATAACCGGCATCGTGATGGCGTAGTACGCCCATAGCCGGGTCGTTATTTAACACCCGAGACAGCCGCAATGCGGCTTCATCTGTACCATCGGCAACCGTAACTTGGCCGGCATGTAATGAATACCCGATTCCTACCCCACCCCCATGATGGTAACTTACCCAACTCGCCCCTGACGCTGTATTTATTAAAGCATTTAAAATCGGCCAATCCGCAATCGCATCTGAACCATCTTTCATGGCTTCGGTTTCACGATTTGGAGAAGCAACCGAACCTGTATCTAAATGGTCACGGCCAATAACGATAGGCGCCTTTACGATACCCGATTTCACTAAATTATTAAATGCGAGTCCGGCCTTTTCGCGGTCTCCCATTCCTAACCAGCAAATTCTTGCAGGCAAACCCTGAAATGCAATTTTCTCTCGTGCATGATGAATCCATCGTGCAAGTGCTTTATCCTCAGGAAACAATTCCAAAATAACTTTATCGGTTTCATAAATATCTTCCGGGTCACCAGAAAGGGCTACCCAACGAAAAGGGCCTTTTCCTTCACAAAACAATGGGCGAATAAAAGCAGGGACAAATCCGGGAAAATCAAATGCATTTTTTACGCCCCGTTTATCAAAGGCTTGTCCTCGAAGGTTATTTCCGTAATCAAAAGTAACCGCGCCTTTGCTTTGCAGTTCCAGCATCAACTTTACATGTACAGCCATTGTATCGAGCGATTTTTCGCTATAGGCTTTAGGATCACTTTCACGCAATTTTTTAGCCTCATCGACTGAAAGACCCATCGGGAAATAACCGACAATTTCATCATGCGCTGAAGTTTGGTCGGTGAGTGTATCCGGAATAATATTTCTCTCCACCAGCCTTTGCAACAATTCCACTGCATTACACAGCACACCAATCGATAGTGCCTTTCCCTCATTTTTTGCTTGAATGGCAAGATCAATTCCTTTATCTATTTCTTTTACTTTAATATCGAGGTAACGGGTTTCTATTCTTTTATCGATTCTCCACTCCTCCATTTCTGCGGCAAGACAAATACCCTCGTTCATGGTAATGGCTAGGGGTTGTGCGCCGCCCATTCCGCCCAAGCCGGCTGTTACATTTATTTTTCCGTTGAGACTTCCCCCAAAATGCTGACGCGCCAATTCAGCATAGGTTTCATACGTTCCCTGCACGATACCTTGAGAGCCAATGTAAATCCATGAGCCTGCCGTCATTTGCCCATACATAATAAGGCCCTTTTTTTCAAGGTCTCTAAAATTCTCCCACGTTGCCCATCTGGGCACCAAATTTGAATTTGCGATGATTACCCTTGGCGCATTTTCATGGGTGGGTAAAATTCCGACAGGTTTTCCTGATTGAATTAGAAGGGTTTCATTATTCTCAAGGTCTTTCAAGGCCTTAACTATCAAATCAAATGCTTTCCAATTTCGGGCTGCTTTTCCGGTTCCGCCATACACGACCAGGTCTTCTGGTCGCTCGGCTACATCAGGGTCAAGGTTATTCATGAGCATTCTCAATGCAGCCTCCTGAATCCATCCTTTGCAAGAAAGGGTATTTCCGGTGGGTGATTTCAACGTTTTTGTTATCATTTCGTAGATTCGGGCAATATTTCAGGCATGGTTGTTGTTTCTTGACGTCTGAATTGCAATTTACCAAACGCAGATGAAAACAGTCTTAAGCCTTTTCGCATTTCTTTCCTTTTTTTCGTTTCAAATTATACTTGCTCAAAATCCGGCGCAGGCTGAAATCACTTTTGAGGAACCTACTTGGAATTATGATACTATGCCCGAAGGTGACTCTGCTTACCACACATTTGTTTTTAAAAATACAGGAAATGCACCCCTCGAAATTGAAAACGCAAAACCCTCTTGTAATTGTACAGTGGTTGAAACCTATTCTGCCTCTCAAATTGCACCCGGGGCAAAAGGAGAAATCGTCGTAAAAATTACTACCCAAGGAAAAAGCGGACAATCAGACCGTTCGGTTACGGTAGTGAGCAATGCGTCGAAACGAGTAATGAAATTGGAAATTATTGGATTCGTTGGCCCACCCAGAGGGGATGAATCCCAAAACAAGCAAGGGCCCGAACTGAAAATAAAAGCCCCGGACTCTAATCCTTTT
The DNA here is from genome assembly GCA_043718485.1 of Bacteroidota bacterium. GTDB lineage: Bacteria > Bacteroidota > Bacteroidia > J057 > JADKCL01 > JAYSVQ01. The sequence continues at coordinate 2,831 of JAYSVQ010000397.1, read as the reverse complement.
GGCTGGGATTAAAAAATTACAACAAAATTATCGAATTAGGGTAATGGATCCGGCATGCGTAAATACTTTTCCTCGATAGGTCGTCGCATTTACTTTGTACATATAAACGCCCTCGGGTAAAACATTTCCAGAGGCATCCTTTCCATTCCATTCAAAATTAAGGTCTGTAGTCTCAAACAGAAGTTTACCCCAGCGATCATAAATTTTGAAATCAATGGCGGTGAGCAACTTGGTTGCTATTTTGAAATTCTGATTATTTGGGTCTCCGTTGGGTGTAAAAGCATTAGGAATATGCAGCCGAATGTTTTCTTCTACCTCAATCCATTCAACCCATTCAAAATGATGAATGCAACCATTCACATCAACAACACTTAAATCTACGGTGAATTTTCCGGGAAATTCATAGGAATGAACTGGATTAGCTGCAGTAGAAGTTTTTCCATCTCCAAAATCCCACAACCAAGAAACGATTTCCAATGAAGAGCTGGAAATTATTTCAAGCAAGGCATCCGGAATCTCAATTGTTCTGGCACTGAAATGCGTACTTATAGATGGAACCGGAAAAGGAAAAGCAACGATAGGCACCCAACTTGATCTGCAACCTTCATAATTTCCTGCCTGCAAATAATAATAATGGGTTCCTGTGACGGAAGGAATGTTATATCTGGAGCCAATCATAAATGGGTCTTGAGCGGTATCGGCAACAGTACGCCAAAGAATGAAGTTACCCGCAGGTACACTTGCATTTAAAATTGCAGGGTTTCCATAACAAACAGAATCGTTAATGGGAAGCGGTAAAATGGTGTATTCAGTTGATTCCACTTCACGGGTTAATGTATCTGCACAACCCTGATTCGAAATTGCAATGAGGGTGGCAAAATAGATTCCATGCAATTTGTAAATATGCATAGGATGCTGAATAGCTGACGTTCCTGTATCTCCAAAATTCCAATTCCAGCTACTGACATTGCCAATTGCAACCGTACTTAAATCTTTGAAAAATGTAGTGTCGTGAGAACAGGTTATGTTATTCGAAAAATTCGCAACCGGCAAAGGATGAATGATTACCATTTGTACAAGGGTATCTTTGCAACCCCGATCAGAGGTTGAAATTAATTGTACCGGATAGGTGCCATAAACGTCATAAAGGTGGGTTGGTTCTATAATTGAAGAGGAAATTCCATCTCCAAAGGCCCACTCCCAAGTCAAAATACTGCCAAAAGAAATAGTGGAATTATTAGAAAATGAAGTGCTCAATTTCTCACAAACACTGGGTGCTGTAAATTGGTTATCGGGCTCAGGGAAAATGGTTATCGCCTGCAACAATGTATCTGAGCAACCATGTAGGTTGGTTGCAATTAAGGTTACATTGAAATTGCCAGATGAGGAATAAATTGTAGCGGGATTTTGCAGACCTGAATTTTGCCCATTTCCAAAATTCCAAGACCATTGATTTACATTGGCTCCGGTAGCCCCTACACTTGCGTCTGTAAATAGGCTTGGGATTCGAGGGCATATTCCAGAATAGGTAAAATTTGCAAGGGGTTGTGGATGAATGGTAATATTTTGACTTGTTGAGCCCGTACACCCTGCTGTGCTGGTAACCGAAAGGCTGACTAAATAAGTGCCAATCGCGCCATATGAATGGGTAGGATTTTGATTGGTAGCGGTTCCACCATCCCCAAAATTCCAGGACCAGCTATTTATACTTGTCGGGTTGATGCTGGATTGATCCGTAAACGAAGCCATTTGATACGAACAGGCAGCAGGTGATAAAAAGCTGACGTTGGGATTGGGATTAACAATTACAGGAATAACGATTGTATCAGAACAACCCGAATTAGATTGTGCAATTAAGGAAACCTGATACGTTCCAGCAACAGCATACAAATGGGTTGGATTTGTGGCAGAAGAGGTTTGTCCATCTCCAAAATTCCATGTCGTGGAAGCAATGGTACCATTTGCAATGAAAGAGCTATTCGTAAAAGTTGTTGGCGATCCCTGACAAACCGTATTTGCGTTAAAGTTTGCAACCGGAATAGAAAGAAAGGAAACTGCTATAGTAATTGTGTCCGGGCATCCCCAGTTTGTTGTACTAATCAGGCTAACATTGTAGGGCCCAACACCCGGAAAAGTATAAGTTGGATTTTGCAGAATTGAAGTTCCTGTTCCGCCAAAATCCCAACTCCATTGTGCAATCGTTGAGCCTGAGGTTACCCATGAACTATCTGTAAATAGTACCGGCTGATAAGGACAAGTACTCAAAAAATTAAAGTGTGTTGTGGGTGGGGGATTCAAATTTATGGGTTGAATGAGGGTGTCAAAACAACCATCGACCGTACTGACTACTAATCGTACATTATAAATTCCTGGGCTAGAATAACTATGGGTTGGATTATAAGCAGAAGAATTTGTTCCATCACCGAAATCCCAAACCTGAGAAAAAATCGGGCCGGCAGGAAAAAAAGACATATTGGAAAACTGAACCGGAATAAAATCACAAACCACGGGTGTACTGAATGCGGCGGTTGGCAAATCAGAAATCTCTATAATTGCCGTGTCGCTTGTAACACTTGAACAACTAGAATCTTGCAAAATGACCATCAGGGTTTCAACCCCCTCCACGATTTGGTCTTGGATGGCTTGAATTAAAAATCCGACAGAATCCTGACCAGGCGCAAATGAAAGACTGGTTGGAATAGTTTGATAGTCGACGCCGTTTTGTGCGGAACCTGAAATTAAATAGTTGATGGTTTGGGGAAGCGTAGTATCTCCTGCCCTTCTAAAATATAAAACGCCATCTACACATCCTTCAACAGCCAAATTGGTTG
>JAYSVQ010000396.1:0-4212 GCA_043718485.1 Bacteroidota bacterium | reverse complement strand
TGTTTTTGACAAACAAATTGCGACAGTCTTTTTTTTTAACTGCACTCCTATTCTGCTTCGGGTTTTTCTGCCTTCAGGGCCAAACCCTCAATGCTGATTTTGTTGTTGTGGAATCTTTTGATGAAAAAGGAACCTTTATTTCAAAAGGAATCGGAGTCATTCAAAAAAATGGGTATGTACTCTGCAATTACCATTTGGTGGCTGGTGGCCGAAAAATAAAAGTGAGTTTTCCCGGAAATGCGCAGTCATGGAATTCTGATGGTTATTTAAGCGTGAGTGAATCTAAAGATATCGTGGTGCTTTCGGTTCCGGAACTAAAAGGTAGACCTGTACCTATGTTTCGGTTATTTGAAATTCCCAAAAACTCAGAAATCATATTTGCCCAAATCGGAAGTTCAAATTCATTATCCCTGAAAAGAGCCATCACAAAAGACAACAAAGAAATATTGGAGACCCAATTAATAGAAGCGATTTCTACTGAAACGGATGAATGCATTTCCGGCCCTGTTTTTTACAAAGGAGAATTAGCCGGATTTGTAACCGCAGGCTATTACGACGGAAAATATTTTTTGTATGTGATTCCAATTAAATACCTCTTTAGTTTAATTGGGGCTTCTTTCATTATCAAAACATTTGAATCCTTCGACGATGAAAATCCAATTGTGCGGAGCCGTTTTCAATCCAGTTTACTCGATATGATAAACCGCGTGATTTGGATGCCGATTGAAGATGCCATTCGCCTCGCTAAAAAAAATAAAAGAAAGGTTTTGGTAAACGTGTGTACCAACTGGAATGGCTGGTGCAATATGATGGACAATCAGGTTTTTAACCAAAAATCGATTATAAAATTCATCAATGAAAATTACTATGCCGTTCATTTGAATGCAGAGAGTAAAGACTCGATTTGGTATCAGGGGCGAATGTTTACCTATTCAAATGAACACCGATGCCATGAATTGGCCTACTCTTTGTTAGGTGGAAAATTGAATTACCCGGGAACGGTCTTTTTGGATGAGGAAATTAACTTGCTTACTGTGGTTCCAGGCTTTATAGATGAGCGCAAAATGAAGATTGCGCTTCATTATTTTAAAGAAGAAGCCTATCGAAAGCAAGGAATGACCTTTGAAACCTACGAGGCTACTTTCCGGTTTGGTGAGGACTAATTGGCAAAAATCGGTCAATTTGACAGTGAATTATAAGATTAACAGAAATGACAGAGGAAAAAACACAAGCAGAAGAAAAAGAAATTCTAACCGAAATGAGTGAAGAAGAGGAAAACCATCCAAAAAATGAATTGGATGAAAACGCTTCAGGGGCAGAACAATCAGAAGAAAAACCTGGAAAAGAGGCAGAAAAAGATTCCTTAGAAAAAGATAAAGTTATTGCTCAGCTCAATGACCAAATTCTAAGATTAATGGCCGAGTTTGATAATTACCGCAAGCGGAGCACAAGGGAAAAATCTGAATTGATAAAAGTTGCGAGTGAAGATGTAATGACTTCCCTACTTTTTGTAATTGATGATTTTGAACGAACCATTGAGGCAATTGAAAAAACAGATAACCTAAAGTCGATTCGGGAAGGCATGAAATTGGTAACCGAAAATTTTTCAAAAGCCTTGCATAAAAAAGGACTTCAGGTAATTGAATGCAAAGGCAAGATGTTTGATTCGAGTCTTCACGAAGCGATTACCACCCTTGAAATGGGCGAGGATAAAAAAGGCAAGGTAATAGACGAAATTGAAAAAGGATATAAATTGAATGACAAGGTCATTCGATTTTCAAAAGTTGTTGTAGGAATATAAAATGGCAAAGAAAGACTACTACGAAGTACTTGGCGTAGCTAAGGGCGCAGAAAAAGACGAAATAAAAAAGGCGTATCGAAAGCTTGCGATGAAACATCATCCAGATAAAAATCCGGGTGATAAATCAGCTGAGGGCAAATTTAAGGAAGCCGCTGAGGCCTATGATGTTCTCAGTGACGATACCAAAAAAGCGCAATATGACCGCTTTGGGCATGTAAGCCAAAATACAGGCGGAGGCGGTTTTCAAGATGCCAATATGGAAGATATCTTTAGCCGTTTTGGCGATATTTTCGGTAGCGGAGGAAACCCTTTTGAAAGTTTTTTTACCGGTGGTGGCGGAAGACAAGGCCGAAGGCGAGCAGCCGGACCCAGAGGTGCCGATTTAAGATTAACCCTAAGCTTAACGCTCGAGGAAATTGCCGAGGGGGTAGAGAAAAAATTAAAAATTCAACGCTATAAAAATTGCGAAACCTGCAAAGGTTCCGGCGCTGAAAGCGCATCTGACTTTACAACCTGCCCCGGTTGTAGCGGAAGCGGCGAAATTCGCCGCGTTGCCGGTGGTGGATTTTTCCAACAAATCGTGGTAACGGCTTGCCCAACCTGCCATGGTGAAGGTCGAATTATTTCCAAATCTTGCAAAGGGTGTAAAGGCGAAGGCCGGGTTTCGCAAGACGACGTGGTCGTGGTAGCGGTACCGAAAGGCGTAGCAGAAGGCATGCAAATTTCGAAAAGAGGTTCCGGTCATGCCGGAATTAGAGGCGGAGAAACCGGAGATTTGCTTATTCTCATTAACGAAAAACCGCACGATGATTTTGAAAGAGAAAGCGACAATTTAATTCACAATCTCTATATCTCTTTTCCCGATGCGGCGATGGGTACGAATATTGAGGTACCCACCCTTTCCGGAAAAGCCCGATTTACCCTAAAACCCGGCACTCAACCGGGAACGGTATTACGCCTAAAAGGAAAAGGAATGCCCAATATTAATGGCTATGGTTCCGGTGATCTGGTGGTGTATGTAAATGTCTGGGTACCTAAAAGCTTGACGGTTGAAGAAAAATCCTTTTTGGAAAAAGCTAAAACCGCCAAAAACTTCAACCCCAATCCAAGCAAGGAAGAGAAAAGCTTCTTTTCAAAAATAAAAGAATTTTTCAGCGCCTAAGGCGCATCGCATTCCAATTTCATTTTCTTTAAACGGAAAACGGAATAATATTCTTCAAAAAAAAAGGGCACGAATTCGGCTCGAATTATACTCATTGAACAACAAAAGAAAAGGAACAGACTCGTGCTGTTCCTTCTAAAAAAAGGCAGTAAATACCGTGGGTCAAGGGGTTTTGAAGGTGGATTTTGTTCTCGTTTTCCACGTAACCTGATTCCATTTCCTGGCCTAATAGATTGGCAACAAAAAACTTGCTTCCTTTTAGATAAACGCCTTGAATGTTGAGGATTAGATTATCAGAAACCAAAGAAGGGAAAAGAAAAACCCGGCAATCACTATTGGGGGGGGGGATATTTGTGATTGCTCAGGTTCTCAGGCTTGCTTCTATTTCACACTACAATCAATATTAGTATAACCCCAATTTAATAAGCTGGCAGATCTCAAATCACACGCATCATTTGCGTCTTTTTTGGACGTATTTGTGTAGATAATTGATTCAGATTCGGAACCACCAGTTGAGTCCAAATAGGTACAAAGGCAAACGTAGTCCTTTTTGCAGGAGGTGAGGGATAAACTAATGCCAATGGCAAGAATAAAAAAAGAAAAGTAGGATTTCATATAATTTAATTTAGGGAGTGAACGTAAGTAAGGCGTTGTGGTTTTTGAGCTATGGTTATTCGGCATTTCTTTAATCTATCAAATCGAATTCGTCTTTTACGATTTGATAATTCGACCAATCGAAATCTTTGAACTCCCTTTTAGCTGTGCCATCCAAAACAACGATTTTGAATGTCATAGTTGCGGGAGCATTGGGTTGCGTCAAATCAGAATCGGTAATATAGATGTCAAGTCCACCTACATAATGGACGACTTCAATTAACTGAGAGTAATTAGAATTTGGATAATAGGTTAGTGGAAGTTGATCATATCGCCCATTACCTAATGAAAGGTAAGCCATAACAGCACCATGGTCGACTACATTTTGGGTTATAATGTTCCATGATAAGCTACCTCTATAACTAGGGCTGTTAAATATCCAGCTACTTGCATTAATTGTAACGGTTTGACCGTGAACATTTGCATTCCCGGGAGAACCTTGCGGTCCTTGCGGACCTGTAGGTCCAATAGGGCCTTCAGGGCCAATCGGGCCCTCTTTTTTACAGGCGGTCATGCTCAGTAGAAAAATTAGGAAATAAGAGATAAACGTGGAAAGTTTCATAATGGGTTGATAATGATTGTTCCTACTCGTGGG
>JAYSVQ010000395.1:0-4224 GCA_043718485.1 Bacteroidota bacterium | reverse complement strand
CTTGGGCAAGCCTTCAATGTAAATGGACTGCAAGCCCTCATTCTTTATCTCCTGAACCCTCAGCAATCGTCCATTCAAATCATATAAACCGGCATTTGCCGGCAAAGCACCCGAATAATCAAAACGAATCTCGTTGGTAAAGGGATTCGGATAAGCCTTCAAATCTTGAGAAACAACAGGTTTCTCGATGGCAACCTCATAATTGCCATACAATGATTTTTCGAAATTATAATAGGCAAGACTATCTGTGTCGTAATACACAAAAATCTCTTGAAGGATGTTGCCATTGCCATCATACAAATACGCTGCACTATCAGCGTACTCGATTGTCCAAACCGATCCAAAATAGAATTCTTCCATGCTCATGGTATAGTTATCATTATTATCAAATCGCTCGGTCTCTCGCCAATCCATCGCCCATGCAGTTCCTGTCCAAAGCTCACCTGTACCTACATAACTATCATTATTTCCATAAATATAGTTTACTCTTTCTTCATCAACCCAGGCACCCAAAACCCAAGACTGCGTGGTATAACTAATCGGCAAATCTTCGGCCACATTATACCAGCTAATGTTGTAAACGTGGGTTGAATTTACCCAAGCCGTTAGCACCCAATCTTGCATGACCATGTCGGTAGGTTCATTCGCAACATTGTAGGTTAATGTCATCTTATATACATTTTCCCATGCCGTACCGCTCCAATCCTCCTGTATTTCTGTCAGCATATTGTTATTTGCATCATAGGTATAGGTGCTGCGGTCGCCGTATTCATATACCCCATTTGAAACCCAATTTTCACTTAGGATTTGCGTATTATTATTATTCCCATCATAGGTATAAGTAGTTCTTGTCGCATAATTTGTATCCCATGCCATAGTGCCCAAATTCCAATTCATTCCTGCATATAAAGTTTGATCATCATTGCTATTATACAACATTGCATACTTATTGTTATTCACCCATTGCCCTCCGCTCCAATTTTGGTACACAGTAGATGATATCCTGTTGTTTGCATCAAAGAAGTTCTCTATTCGCTGATTTGGATACAAAGGAGATGGATAGTATGAAATCGAATCCACTTGCATTTCACCGGTCCAGTAATAGGAATAATTATGGTGTTCTAATGAATCCCAGGCAGACCCCGTCCAATCAAAATCTATCGCCCATGCAGGCGTGTAAATCACGTTGCTTTTGTGATTTGCCACCGGCTTTTTGTGGGTTTTAGCGATAGCATCGAAAAATGGTTTTGCCTTGGTCGAGTGGATTTTTTGGGCAGGTAAGGTTCCTGAACCCAAGAGTAAAGCAAGAAAAAAGAAAGAAAAGGAAAGCTTTTTCATTTTGAAATTACATTAAATGTGGAAAACGAATATAGGAAAAGGGTACAATCGCCACAAGAATTAAGCCATAGATGCTGTTTTTAGCTAAAGGGTTGCGTTTTGCTCTGTCATTTTTTCCATTCCGATTGTATGGAATGGCATTAAAAACGAAAGTAATGCCGTACCCTTAAGACCGAAACATGCCATTATTCAATGGCTGGGTCCTGAATAGGCGCGGACGTGAATCTCTCGTTTCCCAATCCAATAACCATTTTTTGCGGTCGAGTCCGCCCGAGTAACCTGAGAGACTTTTGTCTTCGCCTACAATACGATGACAAGGCACAAGCAAAAGAATAGGGTTTCTACCTGTCGCCGAACCTGCTGCCCTTGCCCCCGTTGAAATGCCGACTAAGCGCGCAATTCGCGAATAGCTGCTCGTTTCGCCAAAAGCCACCTTTTGTATTTGCTGCCAAACTTTTTGGTCAAATGCTGAGCCTTGTGGCGCAATTGGCAGGTCAAAGACCGTGCGTTTGCCCCCAAAATAATCGCGAATCTGCCGCTCGGCCAGCTCGAAATAGTAATTCGAGCCCTGATCGATGCCCGGATAGTCCACAAATTTGAGTGAAGTCAGCCCCTCCAGTCCGGCCTGCATTTCAATCCAGCCCAGCGGAGTTTGTGTGTTGAGATAAGAAGTGGAGATTTCCACGCCGCAAAGGTGCATTATGCCCTGCATAGCCACAAGTTGGCTATCCTCATTTCGGCAATTGCCGTATTTTATTAAGGACAGACACAGCCTCGCCCAAGCCCTTGCTTTTTAGCCCTCGATACTCTCTTTCTCAAATCCATTTTTCATTCTCCCTTTTCAGGGCAAGCCTCAATCCATGCAATCTTAGCTTATATCTATTTGCGCTTATTTTCGCCAGGGCATAGGACCGGGAAAGGAATCTGGCGTTTCAGCTATTTTCTGAAAAAGGGCCACCATGAAACGGTTGTCTTTGGTCTTAAAATCTTTGACGTAGCGAAAAGCAGGATTGCCGTTGATTTGCTCCAATTGCACATTCTGACTCAAGCGATGGCTATAATGGCTATCCCAGATAACATAGCCCCCGACCGGCAAGTGCTTCATTTCTTCGGTGCGCATGCGCAAGATGCGGGCATCGGCTCCGCTATTTTTCGGATTGTATATGCTAAAGTCTTCCTTGAAAAGATAAAAAGGATGGGCCGCCATTTGGCGGGTTTCAGCCGTAATGCCCGGCTGTTTGCGATACCACTTCTGAAATTCATATACCTTTTCTTGCTCCATATTAAAGGCAAGGGGTTTTTCTTTAACCATAGTATAGGCAAAAGTGCCAAGGACTGCGATGCCAATCATAGCATTTTTTAACATACCACTTGCCAGACTTTGAGTGCTTTGAATTGCCATCACCGCAAGTATCGCCAAGCTGATTCCCAATTTAAAATACTCAGGCTGGCTTTCATCGCCTTCACTGAGAATGACATAATCATCCTTTATCTCCCAACTAAAGAGCGCAAATATGAGCAGAGAAAGTGCAGCCAAGACCACAATCTTCAGCGTTTTGTCTTTCATTCCATTCTGCCATTCCCCAAAACCCTTGACCGCCATCAACGCAATAATCGGTGACAAAGGAACCAAGTGGCGCAAAAAACCCATCACAATCGGCGGTCCCCAAGTCGTGATGTAAATATGAAAACCCATGACCGTGAAAAAGATAAGGGTATAAACACTCACCGTAAATCGCCGCAGTTCCATAACCACCTGCAAAAACATAAGACAGAATAAAACCGGGCCGGTAAAGTAAATAAAGCGCAAGAAATAGTGATCCCAGGGCTTTTTTGCATAGTTAAGTCCTGTGCCGTAGGTTCTGATTTTGGTTAAACCATCCATAATATCGCCGGTTAAAAACCATGCACTCAGATTATAAAGCAAAAGGCCGACGCCCAGAAACAAAATCGGCTTCCATTCCTTTTTCATGATAAAGAGCAGCGCAAAAAACGGCAGCACCAAAATCATTTCTGTTCTGCCCAGCGGCAAGAAAGAAAGCACAATGGCAGCCCAAATCTTTTTATCGGAGTGGTATAACCAAATACCCAATGCCAGCAAAAAGGCAGCGTGCGGTTCAGATACCAAACCCCAACCCGTAGTAAAAAACACAGGCTGAAAAGCCAACAAGGGAATCGCCAACCAGGCATTAGGTATATTTAACTTCTCTGCGGCCTGCCATGTAAACCAGCAAGAACCTATCGTAAGCAGAATAAGTGAAAAAGAGGCTATCTCATATCCAAATTGAGCCGGAACCATAAAAAACAAGATGGCGATAGGCCTTGCCCATAAATCCAGAATTAACTTTGGGTCTGCAAAACTCGACTGTGCGATGAAATAACGGGCTACGCAATCATCATCATAAGGTCGGGGCGAGAGATACCACCAAATCATGAGCATGATTCCCGAAAAAGCCAATACCAAATAAGGCATTTGCTCAGGTGTTAGGAAAGATACATTTCCTGTTGATGCAGCCGGGGCTTTGGCTTTTGTCTGTTTTACCACAGGTCAAATATACCGAAGCCGCTCAAATGCAAAAGGGTTCTTCTTTATTCTTTTAGCACGCAGATTAACGCTTAGGCTCTGCTTAATGCGCTTAGAAAACCCCTTTTGCACTTAACAAAGCTGTAAAATTTGACAAGGTTGGCCACTCTTACCTAATTGAATTAACATTTAGCCGTTTACAAGGCCCTTCACAACCCTGTGTTGTGGGGCTTCCTTCGCCAACAAATATGGCTGACAAAAACGACTTTCTGAATATAATACTCACCGGAATTGAAACCACGCTTTCAAGTGGGAAATTTCAAGACAACGAGAATCCTATCGTTGAATTGAAAGACTTTTCA
>JAYSVQ010000394.1:0-13613 GCA_043718485.1 Bacteroidota bacterium | reverse complement strand
GCCCATCGGGAAGATTAGTGGTGTAACGATACCGAATTAAACCTAAGTTGGGATCTCCGGCAGAATCAACAAACTCGTTTCGTATGGCTTTTGCCACGTTAAACACTTCCAAATCTATATCAAACTCATTTTGGGCCTTCCAAATTTCATCGTCGTTAGCTGAATTCGTTCCATCAAACCGCGAGGGAGAAAGCGGAATTTCGTATTCGTAAAAATTGTTTGAGTTGTCGCTACCTAAACGGATAAATGCCTTTAAATCGCCATCATTTACAAAATTTGAAATCGCCGGATTTGATGCGTCAGCCGGTTCTGCGTGCACCCACATTTTTAAATGCTTATAGGAGCGAAGGTCATAGTTCAACACCCTATATGCACCTTTAGCATCGCCATCGGCTAAGTTACAAACTTTCATGACCAGCGATTGCTCATTCATCAATACTCCTTGCTGCTGAATATTATTCTGTAAGCGTTGTCTTTCAATATTGGGGGGCATCATGTAGTTGAAGGGGGTTCTACCTCCGTTGTCTTCAATATTTACAGTACCCAATTCAATAGTCGTGGCAGGATTTGGATCTACCGGAATCACCTCATCATCCTCGGCAAGTTCATTCAGGTATTTTCTCCAGCTAGTAGAAATAAGCTGGATTCTTGCAAATCGCAAAACAACGGGGCGCGGAAATCCGGTCATGTACATCCGAATAAAGTCGATGGATTTAAAATTTTGAATGCCTCCGATAGATACGCCCGAATTAAGGGGCACTCTAAACTGATACCATTTTACAATTTCTTCTCTTCCGTTTGCTAATAAGACGGTGTCCAAAATTTCATCTACGACATAGTTTTTTCCTCTTACAAGATCGTTTTTAGTGAGTTTAATTTTGTATTCCCAGTATTCCTCTTGGGTATCTAAGGTGCCATTTGTATTTAAATCTTCATTATCGGGTGTTGGCGTACCAGAAGTGGAGTATCCATTTTGGGTTGCATCAATAGGCGTATTGCCCTCTACGTTTGTAAAATTGAGATAGCGATTTAAAATACCGGTGCCTGAATCAGATGCGGTGTTAAATTCGGTACTTCTGAAATATTTATAGTTGTCAGATGAAGGGTCATTTTGCAATTCGTTCAAAGCAGGTGTACCAATGCCTAAAACGGTTTCCATGTTGGTCAAAAAGGTTTGATGAAATTCTCTTTCTTTTTCATCGGGCAAACCATCAAGACCTACATCTTGGTATTGTCTTGAGTCGCCATCGTTGCTAAACGCATTTACGGGAACAGGAAAAACGGGAACAAATGCCCATTTTGTTGTATCAATAGTTGAATAATCGCCGGTTTCAGGTAAGCCATTTTCAAATGACCTTCTTCCATCGGGTAATACATCTTCACTTAATTTTCCAAGGTTCAAATAAAATTCACCACCATTGGTTTGATCATCGATAAAAGGATCGAGCACAAAAAATTCTAGAAATTCATAATTCGAAGCTTCAAAGTCAGTGGACGAGGTCGTTTTTTTCATTATACCTGCCCAATTTTCTGCCGGATTTGAAAAAGTTCCATTTGTATTGAGTTTAATGGAATTATTTTGATAATTGTAATGGCCCCTGACCGAAGGCCGATAATTCAAATCCATGGTGGTAAGAAGGTTATCACCAATCACAAAATCTCTGTTTTTAAAAACTTCTTTTGGATTAATTTGGCGAGTATAGTGGCTACTTAAATCTGCTTTAGGAAAAATGTCGTCTGGATTTGCATAAAAGAAATTTTGGTCGATGGAATACCAACTCATTTTTGCTCTTGTATATCCGCTACTTAAGGGGTCTGAGAGAATTGTTGGGTCGTAAAGGTTGTTGTTGGTATTATTGCCGGGAAAGGAAGCCAAATACCAACCACGGAAACCTTTTAAGTCATAGGGTGATTTTGCGCTTTCAAAATCATCTAGGTAGGCAACACCCTTTTCAAGAATATTTCCATCTTCATCTTTAATCGCAATTGAATTCGGATGGCCTGGCAATAAAGTCGCACCTTCAATAAGCGCCGTAAGGGAAGAGGGTTCTTTTGTTTGCAAAAAGGGCAGTTTATCAACCAATCGGCTCAGGTATTTTGATTCCTTTTTTATCGCTGCATCAAATCCTAACATCGTATTTCTGAGCGGTTCTTCTCCAATTATTATTTTTTGTGTCATGGGTCGCTCACTCAATTGAAGCATAGTGGCCCCCACCTCAATATCTTTATCCACCCTCAAATCAAAACGACTTCCGACCAAAGTTTTATTCTCAATTCCAAACAATGTATTGGTCTCAAACAATACTTTGATTTGTTGACCCGATGTTAAAAGCCCTTGATTTAATATGGTTACTTTTCCAATTTCATAATCGACCTGAAAGTCCGTTCCATCTTGAAGCTGAATTCCATTTGCCGTGACTTTTACACTGCCTTTTGCAATGTTAATCGCATTCAAAGAAATTTCCGAAGAACTGGTTCCTTGAAAAGAGCCTTTCATGACATAACGGTTCACATCTTGGTGAAGGGTAATTGCATCCATTTTGGTTTTGCGATACAATTGAGGAAAAGCAAATTTGCTTGAATCTTCCTGAGCAGAAAGCGGATTGGCTTCTATTATTTTAAATTGATTGACCAAATTTCCGCCAAAAGGTTCGACTTTAGGGAAGATGATCGTTCCCTTATCTGCATTTATGGTGATTCCTTGCAAAAAGTCAAAAACATTATCCGGCTGGTTGGTGGCATTATTTGTCAATTGGTCCATTCCCGTCAAATTCAACAATTGACGTTGCTCAGCATTTTTTAAAGTCAAAAAGGCCTGCTCACCCAAACTCGTTGGCGATTGATAAAAAAGTTGAAGTTTGAAATTTTCTGGTTTTAGACCGTATCCACCAATGTTATAAATATTTTTCATCATCAAATCCCATGCAGGATAAGAAACGCCATCATACAGCGGACGAATACTGCCTGGCTTCAACAGTTTTAAAAACAACAAGGGATTTTGGTCTGCAGGTTTATCTTGGGTGAATTCACCTACTTGATGAATTTGGCCATTGATCATGTATTCATAGGCAACCATGAGTACCTGATTTTCCTGAAGGCGACTGTTTAAGGAAATGAAGCCCAGCTTATCATCTAAGACGTATTCTTCATTTCGCCTTAATAAGCGCATGTTTTCAACTTTTTCGTAATCAATGGTGTTTGTCATAAACCCGGCTTCCAATGTAGAGACTACGTCTCCAAGTGTACGAATGGCGGGATTTGCATTTAACCAGCTGTAAAGCTGAGTCGTTCCATTATCAGGGAAAAAAGTATTGTTGGGTTATTTTGGCCAAGTGTAGGGTTGAACTGATTGCCGATGGCATTATCGATTACCATGGTTTCTTGCTCGCCTAAATCCACGAAACCAACTCCATTTCGGTTGTTTGAAGTTGAACTATTGTTTAGGTTGGTAATCCAAACTTCAATTCGGGTGAAAGTATAGCCCGAGTTAATGTTAGGCAAACGCTCAAGCGCTTTTTCATACCGAGACCGCCAGTGGTGCGCCAAAAAGAAGTGTCGGTTGTCGTCATAGTCATCAATTTTTTTCTCGTAGTTGGTTACTTGAGCCCCGTTCTCGATGGTTAAGCTTTGGGTTTTACCTTTTTGCTGAGAGGCCACGGTGGTTATTAAAAGGGGGCCAAATTTGAGTGCGGTTTTTACGCCAAAAATATTTTGGCTTCCCTGGATTAAGGAACCTTTTAAGGGCAAGCTTACATTTCCGGCATCTATGCTCTGAAGAATTTGGTCTTCAGTGCCTTTGTACTGAATCTTAAATTGATTTTCAAAATCAAAGCTGGCCTCAGTGTCCCAATTTGCATTGAGTTGTAAGGCTTCTCCAATTTTACCGACCACGTTCATTTGAATTTGCTGGTCAAAATTGAAGTTGGCCGTTCTTTGTTGACGAACGGGCAATGAAGGGTTTTGCATTCGGTTGAAATTGCCCGAAAAGTCAAGCAATGCGGTTCCAGTGGGTCGAATTTCAACTGATTTTCCTCTGAAAATATCGGTGAAGAAGGGGCTGTTTACATCGATGCCAAGTTTAAGTGCATTGTTCTCATCTCCACTTTCACCTGTTTTCGTTTTCCAATAATCACGCATCGAGTTTTTCATTCTCCACTTGCGGTAATCATCTGCACTTATATACGAGGGTCGACTAATATCTGTATTTCCTACACGTTCTCGAATTTCATAGCCCTCTCCCTCATCGTCTAATTCATACTCAGTTCTGTAGTTTGCAGGATCTTTTAGTCGAATAGGATTGTTGGGTTCTCGTGTGGTTGGATCACCTATACCGTAGGGGGGATTGGCAGGGGGACTATCTGAAAGTTCAATTTGGTGCGCAAACCATTCCTGATTCTTTTTCTTTGTAGAAGAATATTTGCCACGAATTGCGTCTTCACCGCTTGTAAAAAACAATGCGGAAATCATGGAGATTAATATGCCAATCGAAAAATGAGACAAAACCTTACCTTCTTTTTATTACAAAAGGGCTGATACTAAAAAAATGAAAATAAATTCAGCCTAGTAAAGTTTTCTCTATACGCTTTTGCCACCCGGGTTATATTGGGGTGAAGACAAAGATAAAAAGAATGCTCAATTGAAAAAATGCCTTTTTTTTTCTCTTTACCCCCTGAGTACCCTTTTAATTATATCCTCGACCGTGGTATCGTTTCCCTGCTTTTGAATTACCTCGTCCACCTTTTTTTCCATTTCACCCCTAGGAAAACCCAAGCTGATTAGTGCAGAAACTGCTTCTTGCCTTGAGGGTACTCCTGAATAGGGACTCATTGAACCTGAGCTAGTTTTGAGCTTTCCTTTTAATTCTAAAATAATTCTTCCTGCTGTTTTAGGCCCAATTCCTTTCACTTTTTTCAGTTGGTCAACATTTTCAGATGCAATGGCCAACTCCAATTCTTTAGGGCTAATACTCGACAAAATGGTCATAGCGGTATTACCTCCCACCCCTTGAATCGAGATTAATTGGTCAAAAAGGGCTCTTTCGCTTACTTCGATGAATCCATACAGTATTTGGGCATCTTCTCTAACAATAAATCGGGTATGGAGTAGAACTTGCTCCTGACTCCCAATTTTGGAATAAGTATTGAGCGATATTTTAACCTCATAACCCAAGCCATTACAATCAACTATAACCAAAGAAGGGTCTTTATGGGTTACTTTTCCTTTAATGTGTGCAATCATTGAAAGACCTCCCTATTTTGAACATCGTTTACTGCAATGGCCACCATATTTACAATTTCACGAACCGAACTTCCCAATTGTAGAATATGAACCGGTTTTTTCATCCCCAATAAAATAGGCCCAATAATTTCTGCACCCCCGATTTCCCCCATCATTTTGTAGCAAATATTTCCTGCCATGAGGTTTGGGAAAATAAAGGTATTTGCGCCCCCATTGGATAAGTGACTAAAGGGATAGTTTTCTTTTAGAATATCTGTACGCAATGCCACATTCGCCTGAATTTCACCATCTACTATCATTCCCGGATATCGGTCTTGTAATATTTGGGTTGCCAAAGTAATGGGAAGGGTATTCTGATCTGGGTTGCTTCCAAAGTTAGAATAGGATAACAGTGCGATGCGGGGCTGAATATTCAACCTTCGAACGGCTTTTTCAACCAAAAGGGTGATTTCAACCAAATCTTCAGCACTTGGATTTCTATTAATGGTCGTATCGGCAAAGAAATAATATCCCTTTTTGGTTTTAATAATATGCATGCCGGCTACGATTGAGCCGGCAGAACCAATTACCTGCAATGCAGGCTTAACGCAAGTCGGATAATTTTTGGTTAGCCCGGAAATAAAAGCATCTGCCTCTCCGGCATGTACCATCATGGTGCCGAAGTAGTTTCGGTCGCGCAAAAGCTTATTTGCATCGTGTTGGGTAGTTCCTTTTCTTTTTCTCATTTCAAAAAAGGACTTGGAAAACAATTCTCTTTTTGCAGTTTCCTTATTTGGGTCAATTATAGGCGCTTCTTTTAAGTCCAATCCGTTTTCTTCAATCAGCCTATTGATTTTGGTTTTATTCCCTAACAAAATGGGAATGGCAATACCCTCGTCTAAGGCAATTTGTGCGGCCTTCAATACTTTGTATGTATCAGCTTCAGCAAAAATAACGCGCTTGGGATTCTTTTTTGCCTTTTGAATGATGGTGCGGGTTAGGCCTTCATTCAAGCCCACTCTTTCCTGAAGTTGAATTTCATAAGCCGCCCAATCTCTAATTTTTATTTGAGCCACGCCAGAATCCATCGCTGCCTTTGCCACCGCAATGGAAACTCTAGTTATCAATCGTGGGTCTATTGGCTTTGGAATCAAATACTCAGGACCGAAGGATAAGTTTTTTTCGCCATAAGCTACGTTTACGGCCTCCGGTACAGGCTCATGGGTAAGTTCGGCCAATGCTTTTGCTGCGGCAATTTTCATTTGTTCATTAATTGCCGTGGCGCGTACATCTAATGCGCCTCTAAAAATGTAGGGAAAGCCAAGTGCATTATTTACTTGATTTGGATAATCTGACCGGCCGGTTGCGATTATGGCGTCTTCTCTTGTCTCCTTTGCCTCATCATAACCGATTTCGGGATCAGGGTTTGCCAATGCCAGCACGATAGGGCTTTTTGCCATCACTTTAATCATCGAAGGCGTAACGGTATTTCCTGCGCTTAATCCCAGAAATACATCTGCTCCTTCAAAAGCCTCTTGAAGGGTTAGGGCACCGTTTTTAGAATGGGCAAATTTCTGTTTATAGGGGTCTAAATCTTTTCTATTTTTATGAATGAAGCCTTCTTTATCAAACATTAAAATGTTTTCGAGCTTAGCCCCCATGTCAATGTAGAGGTTGCAGCATGAAAGGGCAGCTGCTCCGGCGCCTAAGACCACGATTTTTACTTTTTCAATTTTCTTTTTTGCGATTTTCAATCCGTTTATCAGCGCTGCAGAAGAAATAATTGCGGTACCGTGTTGGTCATCGTGCATGAGGGGAATCTTCATTTCCTCTTTTAAACGACGTTCAATTTCAAAACATTCTGGCGCTTTAATATCCTCAAGATTTATGCCTCCAAATGTGGGTTCGAGCGCCTTTACCACATTTACAAACTCATCTACATTTGTCGTATTGATTTCAATATCGAAAACGTCAATTCCAGCGAATTTTTTAAAAAGCACCCCTTTTCCTTCCATTACTGGCTTTGCTGCTTCAGGGCCGATATTACCGAGACCTAGGACCGCTGTGCCATTTGTAAGCACGGCCACGAGGTTTCCTTTAATTGTGTAATCATAAACTGCAGCAGGGTTTTCTGCAATTTCGAGGCAAGGGTAAGCCACTCCAGGAGAATAAGCCAAAGACAAGTCTCTTTGTGTAGAAACTGGTTTGCTCGAAACTACTTCAACTTTTCCTTTGGGTTCACGCTTGTGATATTCTAAGGCGTCTTCCTTGCGAATTTTGGGTAACGACATGAAATTAAATTAAAGCGCAAATATAAGGCAGCATTCCTGCCTGCCAAGGAAACTACAATGTATAGGCTCTTTCACCCGTTAACTCGCCCCGAATATTCCTAATCATGAAAAATTTCTGTTTTTCGGGGTCATCATACTTAGCAAGTAAGTACATCATTTTAGTTAAAGCAGCTTCGGTAGTTAAATCAAAGCCACTCAGTACCCCGCTTTTCAGCAATAGTTTACTGGTGGCATATCGGCCCATTTTTACGGTTCCCCCAATACATTGGGTAATATTAAGTACAATTTTACCCATATCGACTGACTGCCGAATCGAATCAATTAAGGCAGGATCGGTTGGCAGATTTCCGCTTCCATAACTCTCCAGGATTATTCCTTTAATATCTGGACTAATTAAAATGGGGTGAATGGCTTGCGGTAAAATGCCTGGAAAAAATTTGAGAAGGGCAACCCGTGTTTCTAATTTATTGAAAAAATGAAAAGGCAAATAATTGTAAGCGTCTTCTGGCGTGGGTCGATAAAATTTAAGGCTTACCCCGGCAAGTCCTAATGCTTTGAAATTCGGTGCATCAAATGCACCAAAGGAATCTGCGTGAACTTTTTTGGTACGATTGGCGCGAAAAACCTTGTTATCAAAATAGACTGCAACTTCCCTGATTGGTGTTTCCGGATGGGATGCGATTTCAATTGCGGTCACTACATTTTCCATCGCATCGGTGCGAATGGCATTTATGGGTAATTGGCTACCGGTAAGAATGACGGGTTTATCTAACCCTTCTAAAATAAAAGAAAGGGCTGAGCCTGTGTAGGCCATGGTGTCGGTTCCATGTAAAACCACAAAGCCATCGACCTCATTGTACTTATCGCGAATGATTTCTCCCAAGCGAAGCCATACAGGAGGTTTAATATTGGATGAATCTAAGGGAGGATTAAAACTTTCAACCGTAATGTCGCAAGGTAATCTGCGCAAGTCGCTCAGATTCTTGCTTATGTCTTTAAAGTCGTAGGGAACATAGCCTTCAGAATCGTTTTTTTTCATCATACCGATGGTGCCACCGGTATAAATGAGCAAAATCCTTTTTCTGTCGGGCATGAAAAAGCCTAAATTAAAACTCGGTGAAGGTGTAGGTAAGCCCTACCAAAATGCCTGCTGTAATTTGTTTGGTTTCAGGTCTGGTATCACCCCAATAAAACTCCCGATAAGGAATTCCATTTTGCATATAGGTGATGGTTTGATTTTTGTCTTCTGAATCGAATAACATGTAATCCCCCCTGAGGCGAAGGTTAGCCATGATATTATAAGTGAGTTTGATATCGAAACCAAACTCAGCTACCGGGCCATAAACGAATTTTTTGTAGGATTCGAAAGTTGAAGGGTAATCCAGCACATTCGCATACAAAATCTGGTCGGGCGTGTAAGATTGATCATTGTTGAAAAAGCGCGCACGTGTCAGAAACCCTGCTTGGATGCCTGCACCAAAACTAAAAATCACCTTAGAATATTCTGTGCGAGAATTGAAACTGATCATCAACGGAATCTTAAAATACTGAAGGCGAATGTTGTTCTCTACATTTTCCTTTTCATCGTTTATGCTGGCATATTTCTGGCCCTGCAAGGAATATAAAAAATTCAATTTTAATCCGACCCCATCTCCAAAATGCCAGCCGGCCAACAGGCCCCCCGACATTCCAAAAGTGAGCTTATGGTCATACTCATTTTTGGGAGCGTTCCAATCATCTGCGTTAATGAGCCACGTGTTTTGAGGCAACGCAATTACCCCAAGTTTTAGGCCTTTTTGGCCCAATAAAATGGAGGGGGATAGGATAAGGAATCCAAACACCAGAAAGCGAGCCGGCGAAAAAAATTTCATAACAAAGCTTAGAAACAGATGAATCGTCAAATTTATTGCGAATTTGCGACAATCCAAACGGCTGAAATTGGGCCTAGGCCCTGTTTTGTTCTAAATATGCCACAAAATCATGCTTCTTAAAATCCATCCGGAGAATCCTCAAGAGCGTTTTCTTCAAAAAGTAGTGGATTGCCTGCAAAAAGACGGGGTCATTATTTACCCTACAGACACCGTTTATGGTATTGGTTGTGACCTTCAGAGTAAGAAAGCATTTGAAAAAATTTGCAGAATTAAAGGCGTTAAACCTGAAAAGGCCAAGTTCTCTATATTGTGCTCTGACTTTAAAATGGTGGGTCAATATGGTGCCCATATTTCTACCCCCTATTATAAAATGCTAAAACGCGCTTTACCGGGGCCTTATACCTTCATTCTAGATGCCAGCTCTGAAGTTCCTCGTTTTTTTCAGCCTGGGAAAAAGCAAATTGGAATCAGAATGAGTGCGCACCCCATACCCTTAGGGATCATTGCACTTTTGGGCCGACCTATTGTATCAACCTCTTTGAAAAGTGAGGACGAGATTTTACATTATGATACTGACCCCGAGTCGATCGAATCTCATTTCGGCAAATCAGTTGACATGGTGATTGATGGGGGTTTTGGCAACAATGTTCCTTCTACCATTATCGACTGTACCCAAGATGAGCAAATCCCCGTGGTTATCCGTGAGGGTTTAGGATCTTTAGACATTCTTCCTTGACTTTTCGTTTTGAAACAACAATTGAATACAGCCATTTTAATTTCCCCTTTTTTCAGGAGTCCCTATTTATTTTGTCTGCCTTTTCTGGCTGTTTATTTTTTAATTGTTTGGGCCATTTCGCCTCCAGGTGCTCCTTTGCATGACGATGAGTTTCGGTATTGGCAATATGCAGACAATTTAAGCCACGGCTTTTATGCAGGCGGGGGGTATTTTCTGTGGAGCGGCCCAGGCTATCCTTTGGTACTATTACCTTTTAAAATACTAGGGTTACCTGCAGGCCTTTGCAAATTATTAAATCCAATTTTCCTTTACCTCGCCCTCGTTTTCTTATATAAAAGCTTTTTATATTTTCTGCCAAAAGTCTATTCTCTAATTGGGGTTTGCCTTGCGGGTTGTTATTACCCGAATTTATTGGGTACACTTCCGAATTTATACTCAGAACCATTGGCATTTTTTCTGGTTTGCCTGTTTATGTTTTATAGTATTCAAGGAATTCAAGATGAAAATCCAAGAGCTTCAAGAAAAAAAATTCTTTTTGCGGGCTTAACTTTATCCTTTCTCGCGCTTACCAAAATAATATTTGGCTATCTAATCCTTGGGTTTTTGGTTCTACTACCCGTCGGATTCTTAATCAAAAACATGCAAAAGGAGTGCAGAAAATTGTTTCAGATTCATAGTGTGGCGATGGCGTTTTGTTTGCCTTATCTTTTTTACACTTGGTCGCTCACCGGGAGTTTTTTTTATTGGGGAGACAGTGGCGGATTGAGTTTATATTGGATGAGCTCGCCTCATGAAACGGAATTGGGAGACTGGCACATGTTGAACCTGGTCGACGACCCAAGCCTGAAAATCAACCATCAGGAATTCGTGCAGTCGATTCAACATCTCGATGGATTTGAACGAGACCTTGCTTTAAAAGAAAAGGCTTTTGAAAACATAAAAAACCACAAGGTTAAATTTTTAAAGAACTGGATTTCGAATTGCAGCCGCTTGGTTTTTAGTCATCCGCTTTCCTTTCTTCCTCCGTCAAATGGGTTTTTATTTTACCTCGTCCCTAATATTTTCTTCATCGTCTTGGGAAGTCTTTCTTTTCTACTTCACCTTATTTACCGCTCCCGTTTTGGTGTTTTAGAATTCTACTTGTTTCTATTTCCTTTGATTTACCTTTTTGGGGTAAGTCTATTGTCTTGCTATGCCCGCTTTTTTTATTTGGCCGTACCGCCCCTTATGCTTTGGATAGCCGTTGTTTTGTATCGAAGCCTGCAAATAAGAAGGGCATAAAAATGCCCTTTCCGACATTGGAAAGGGCATTTGTTAACATTTAACATTTTACCTTACAAAAAGCATTTCTCTGTATTTCGGCAAGGGCCAACTATCGTCAGGAATTAATAATTCTAAACTATCGGCATGCTCCCTTAGCTCAGCCATCATAGGAGCAATAATATCACTATAGTGTATGGCAATGTTTCTTGAGCCATCCATTTTTTCGGTGCTGAGTCGTTCAGCGGTAAGTTTGTCAACCAATCTTTTTATCTCATTGATATGCAAATTCAACTCTTTTATGATTTCCAATTGGGCTTTTGTTTCTGAACTACTCAAGCCTGCGGCTTTTAATTGAGATAGGTTGCTCAGCACCTCATTTAAATACCGAATGGCCGCCGGTGTAACATGATTTCGGCAAAGGTCAGCTTGCACGTGTGCCTCAATTTGCATTTTTTTAATATACGTTTCGAGCCTGATTTCATGGCGCGCTTCCAACTCTTTTTCTTTGAAAATACCCAAAGACTCGAAAAGTTCGGTTGTATGTTTTGTCAAATAAACGTCTAGTGCTCTTGGGGTTGTTTTAATATTTGAGAGCCCACGAGACTTGGCTTCCTTCACCCATTCGTCGCTATATCCATTCCCTTCAAATCGAATAGACTTACTTTCGGTAATGTACTGCCTGATTATTTCTAAAATAGCCACTTCTTTTTTCTTTCCCCGGCTCACTTTTCTTTCCACCGTTTTTGAAAACTCTTGAAGTTGCTTTGCAAAAATCGCATTCAACACTAACATGGGCGCTGCGCAATTGGCAGAAGAACCTACGGCTCTAAACTCAAATTTGTTGCCTGTAAAAGCAAAAGGAGAAGTGCGGTTTCGGTCGGTATTGTCCAATAAAATTTCAGGCAATTTTTTAATTCCCAATTTGATGTATGATTTTGGGGTATCTGCATTTTTCTTACGACTTGGCTTTTCAATCTCGTTGAGAATTTCATTGAGTTGCGAACCGATAAATACAGAAATAATGGCGGGTGGAGCTTCGTTTGCACCGAGTCTATGATCATTTCCGGCAGAGGTGATAGAGGCCCGCAACAAATCTGCGTAGGTGTGTACCGCCTTTACGGTATTCACAAAAAAGGTAAGAAACATCAAATTGTCTTTGGGGTTTTTTCCGGGGGACAAAAGATTCTTTCCTGTATTAGTGGTGAGCGACCAGTTATTATGTTTACCCGAACCATTCACGCCGGCAAATGGTTTTTCGTGCAATAATATTCTAAAATTATGTGCGCTGGCAATTCGGTCCGCTAAATCCATTAGCAACTGATTATGGTCAACCGCAATATTCAACTCTTCGAAAAAAGGTGCGCATTCAAATTGATTAGGAGCAACTTCATTATGTCGGGTTACAATGGGAATGCCCAATTTATAAGCTTCCATTTCCATCTCTTTCATAAAGGCAAAAACCCGTTCCGGAATGGAACCAAAATAGTGGTCTTCTAATTGTTGCCCCCTCGCCGGGGAAGCACCGATAAGGGTACGGCCGGTGAGCATTAAATCGGGTCGCAATTGAAAGAGCGATTTATCAATCAAGAAATACTCTTGTTCTGCACCTAAGGTCGGCCAAACCTTTGTGATGGATTTGTCAAACATTTGGCACACTTCAACCGCCGCTTTTTCTAAAATGGCAAGGGTTTGCAATAAAGGTGCTTTGTAATCTAAAGCCTCACCGGTATAGGAAACGAAAATGGTGGGAATGCAAAGCGTTTTTCCATATTTGTTTTCAAAAATAAATGCAGGAGAACCCGGGTCCCAGGCTGTGTAACCTCTGGCTTCAAATGTATTTCGAATCCCTCCGCTAGGGAAAGAAGAGGCATCGGGCTCTGCTTGGGCTAATTTATTTCCCGAAAATTTTTCAATGGGTTTGCCATTCTCCAACTCAAAAAATGCGTCGTGTTTTTCTGCTGTTAGTCCGGTTAGGGGTTGAAACCAATGGGTATAGTGGGTTACCCCTCTTTCTAGGGACCAGAGTTTCATGGCTTGAGCGACTTTATCTGCAATAGAGCGGTCAAGAGTTTCGCCATGCTCGATGTTATGCATGACTTGCCCGAAAATATCGGTCTCTAAATACTCTTTCATCACCTCAACGGTGAAGACATTCATGCCAAAAATCTCAGGAATTCGAGTAAAACCTGTGATTGGCTCAACTTGACGCCGCTCTTGAATCAATTCTAGGGCTCT
>JAYSVQ010000393.1:0-4231 GCA_043718485.1 Bacteroidota bacterium | reverse complement strand
CTGAGGCGTAATTAGAGCCGAACTATCTGCAAAATAGAGTGAATCCATAAAATAGCCTGTTACCGCCACAAGCGAATCTCCGAAAACGTCGAGGTCTAGAATGGCATCGTTGTCGATTCCTCCAAAAGACCACTGTTTTTGGTTTACCCCGAAGGTGTCAAAACAAATGATAAATCCGTCTTCAAGTCCGTTTGAAAAAATAGTGTCCCAAAAAACCATGTAAAAATTTTCAAAACGCCCTCCCATCCACAGATTACCTGTATCGTCTATGGTTAAGGCTTCACAACGTTCATCGCTTGGCCCCATTGAACTCATGGAGCGGATGAAGTTGCCGGCTGTATCGAGTTTTATTACAAAAAAGTCTAAATCAGGCCCAATGAAATAGGGATTTAGAGTGTCGGTTCCTAAAATGGTTGAATCATGATATTCCCCACCGATGTAGAAAAAGCCCCTTTGCTCATCGATGGCAGTGGATTTTGCGAATTCACCATAAATCCAACCGAATTGCTCTACCCAAATCAAATTGCCCATTGGGTCAAGCTTTCCTGATAAGACATCTGTCAATCCCGTACTTATAAAAGTTTGGCCTTTGTAATTGAGGGTATCTGAAAAGGTAATGGCAAAATAAATGTTACCTGCTCCGTCAACTTCCAATCCGCCTGGCATTTCAAGATCGTCTGAGCCTAAAGAATGCGGAAAAAAGGTTTGGGAGAAGGTGGAAAGCGAGAGGAAAAGGAAAAGGCTTGCAAGCGAAAAGAATTTGCGAATGGCCATTGGGTAGTTTTAGAGGCTAAATTTAAGAGTTTTTGATGAAAATAAGCAGGTTGATCTATTGATTTCCTTTAAAAATCAATGTCGAAACTAAAAGGCAAAAGCGATTGAGAAACCCCTTTTGTCCTTAAAATGGGGCCTTCCTGGCCTTGCATGAGAATGGTAAAGGGTTCACCGCTTAGTTTCTCATATTCAACCATTACTTGGCGACAAGCGCCACAGGGCGTAACCGGTTGGTTTACCCTTTTTTGATTGCTTTTAGCTGTAATCGCAATTTTAAGAATTTGATTGCCTTTGCCGGCTGCGCCGGCGGCAAAGAGCGCGTTGCGCTCTGCGCAGATGCCCGATGGGAAAGCAATGTTTTCCTGATTATTTCCCAAAATAACCTCCCCATTCTTGAGCAAAAGGGCGCATCCTACATAAAAATGAGAAAACGGAGCGTAGGCATTCTCAGTTGCAATTTTTGCCTGTTTCAACAGCATTTGCTCATCAGCCGGCAACTCGTTGATGGATTGAATTTCTTCGAAAAATATTTTAATTTCTTTGCTCAGACAATTCATTTATAAAATATACCGACTGAGGTCTTTAGTAATAAAAAACTTAGCCATTTTCTCTGAAACAAACTCTTTGGTTATTAAGAATTTACGCTGGTTTGTCTTATCCGGAACCTCAAATAAAATATCATTCAATAAAGTGGACATTATGGTATGCAATCTCCGCGCGCCAATGTCTTCTACGTCTTGGTTTACCTGCCAGGCAAGCGTAGCAATTTCTCCTAAAGATTCGGGTGAAAACTCAAGTTCAACGCCTTCACTTTGCAACAAAGCCATGTATTGTTTGGTCAGTGCATTTTGGGGCGTTTTCAATATTTGCAGGAAATCCTCGCGGGTCAGGGATTTCAATTCAACTCGAATTGGAAAGCGGCCTTGCAACTCAGGAATCAAATCTGAGGGTTTGGCCACATGAAATGCCCCTGCAGACACAAACAGAATGTGGTCTGTTTTTATGGCTCCATATTTCGTATTCACGACACTACCTTCAACAATGGGCAGTAAATCCCGCTGCACGCCCTCTCGGGAAACGTCTGGACCTGAGCCCTTTCCCTTTCCGCTGGCGATTTTATCAATTTCGTCGATAAAGACAATTCCGGCGTTTCCAGCTCGGTCAAGGGCTTCACGCACAACCCCTTCCATATCAATTAACTTTTGGGCCTCTTCTTCGGTCAAATAGTCACGGGCTTCTTTTACCGTCATTGCCCGCATTTTCGTCTTCTTAGGCACCATTCCCGAAATCAAATCCTGCAATCCATCCATGCCCTCCATGCCACCGGGGCCCATTACCTGAACATGGTGGGCAGCCACAGAAACCTCTACTTCAATCTTTCTGTCTTCGAGTTCGCCATTTTCGAGCATGATTCTAAATTTCTCGCGGGTGCGCTCGTTCAGTTCCTCATCGTTTTCATTTGGCAGCGGTTCAATTGGCTCTGCCGCATAATTCATGGGATTTATTCCCGTGGTTTTCTTTCGCTTTTTTAATGAAGGAATTAATATGTCTAAAATTTTCTGATTTGCGTTTTCGGTGGCCTTGATTTGTATTTCCTTCTTTTTTTCTGTTTTCACCATGTTTACGGCCTGTTCCACCAAGTCTCGAATCATGCTTTCAACATCGCGGCCAACATAGCCCACTTCTGTAAATTTTGAGGCTTCAACTTTCACAAAAGGTGCATTTGCCAATTGCGCAAGGCGGCGGGCAATTTCGGTTTTACCCACGCCTGTGGGGCCAATCATGAGGATGTTGTTGGGAATAATCTCCTTTTTTATTTCATCGGAGGCCTGCATTCTGCGCCAACGGTTTCGAAGCGCAATCGCCACAGATTTTTTTGCATCGCCCTGACCAATAATATATCGATCCAGCTCTTCTACTATTTTTGAGGGGGTAAGCTCGTCTTTCATAAAAATGGCCTCGAAGTTACCTGATTTAAAGGAGAAATTGCCTTAAAAACGAATGAGGAAATGCTCCTTTTCTTGCTTTCTATTCGGAAAAAGTAATCCCAGCTTCCCTAAATCAATGCTTAAGGCAATTTCTTCATCTTTTACCAGCCGATTCCAGGCATTTAACATTCCCTTTGACCAGCGAATGTCATCAACGATGAAAAATCCATCTTCGCTTAAAAAAGGCTTCAATCGCTTGAGATAATCGAGGGTCGCTTGTTCACGATGGTTTCCATCAAGCAAGATGAGATCGGCCATGAAATCAGGCTTAGAAAGCAAGGTTTTTAAGGTAATGTCAAATTCGCCAATCCATAGTTCAGGGTTTCGATTGAATAAGGCAAAATGCTTTTTTGCCTGTGCTGCGATTTCGGGCGACCCTTCTAATGTTATTAAATGTGTATTTGCATTTCCGGCCAGAAAATACAAAGCTGAGAAACTCATATGTGTTCCCATTTCCAAAATGACATTGGGTTTAAATTGTTGCGCTAATCGCAGAAACAATTCCCCCTCTTTTCGTTTTCGGGAAGCCAAACGCACCATTTGCCCCAGTTCCATTCTTTTCAATTCCTGCGCCTGCTGTGCACCTGCACCCATGTCACTAAAGCTTATAAGTTCTTTTGATTGCTGCAAGGCCCTGTAAAATTGTTGAACCTCCCCTCCTGCTGTTGAATGGGTATGCGCCAATACATTTCTGGCTAAATCAAACACAAACGGACTATGAATACCATGCCCTGAAAGGGGTTTTGCCTTCAGGTAATAATTGAGCCAGGATAGGAGTTGAAAGGACATCTTGTTTCATAAAAAAGCCCCTTCAATGCTGATTTGAAGGGGCTTTCTGGATAGTATCCAAATTTTAATTATTGGTATGTATAAGTGTACTGAAATACGATTCCAGCACCAATTCCCATAGGGTCATTGAAAATAGATTTGATTTTAATTACCGCAAATTGGGGTAAGGTTACCATTTTCATAATTACGATGTCACCTACTTGAAGCGGACGCGTAATTTTGTAATACTGGTTACTGGTAACAAAGGCCTGCCAAATGGTATTGTATGTTGCATCTTCGAAATTGAATTGAGAGCTATTTGTAATCGCAAATACAGAATCTAAAGTAGGTTGATTCGAGGCCGCGAGAATAGCGGTGAAACCGCCACCGCTCGTACTTACCTCTCCAATATCATACAAACCTGGTGAAACGGGAAGGTTACTATCTGTAATAAAGGAGTAATAAAATCTAGAGCCCGTTAATACTGAAAAAACCGTATCGTCATCCACAGAAACTTGAGTGTCATAAGGCGGACTCGATCCCGGCTGAGGCAACACATTTATTCTCACGGTTGCGGAAGCAACCTTGCCTTTATTGTCTCGTGTGAATGCCGTTAAATAAACCGTTGTGTAATCTTGAATCTGAGTGGTAGGAATGGTGTAATTGAATTGGCGAATCACATTCGTGCCTGAAATCACCTG
>JAYSVQ010000392.1:0-4233 GCA_043718485.1 Bacteroidota bacterium | reverse complement strand
TGGATTCGGGCCACCTTGAGCACCTTCATTTCCCAGCTGATGGATAGCTTTATCGTGCTCTTCATTGCTTTTTACCTTGGAGCCGGCTGGTCTATGTCTCTGGTTTTAGCAGTTTGTTTAGTTAATTATTTATATAAGCTGGTAATTGCTGTCCTTTTTATCCCCTTATTATATTTTTTCCACAAGCTCGTTCATGTTTATTTGGGAGATGATTTGGCCGAAAAAATGAAGCGTGAGGCCATTCTTTAAGGCTAGGTGCCTTTTTTTCTAAATCCTTTATTTTTCAGGATGCTAAGGTTGAATGGTATCGAATTAAAAAATTATAGGATTTGAATTATTCTGGTTGTGGGAGATTTTGATTTAAGTAGTTTTGCCCTGCATTTAGGAAAGCCTTGGAGGTACTAGAGCTCGTCATACAATCCCTTACAAGCGATGAAGTTCGTCGTTTTAAAATCTTGTCTAACCGATTTAAGGCAGACGAGGAGAAGAAGCTTATCCTTTTATTTGATGCAGTACGTTCTGGAAAGTTTGAAAATGATGAGGAAAATCTGCTTTCTGAGGTTTACGGTAACTCTCTGCTCTCAACAAAAAATAAATATTATCGCTTAAGAAATAAACTTCTCGATTCTATTGAGAAGAGTTTAGTTTTTTACCATTTTAAATACAAGGATTCGATTCACGCCTTTTACGACATTCAACTTTCAATAATGTTTAGGGAGCGTGGGTATCACGACCTTTCGGTTTATTTTTTGAAAAAGGCCGAGAAAAAAGCTGAGATGCTCGATCAATTCAATATTTTGGAATTAATCTACGATGAATATATTCAGCTGGGCATAAAGAATGTTGATATTGACCTTGAAGAAATTTTATTAAGGCGAAAGGCAAATCTTAAGAAGCTTGAACTTCACCGCAGAAGCACCGAAACCATTGCCACCATTAAGCATGGGGTGCGAAAAGCAAAATTTAACAAAGACAGAGGCTCAGTAATTGATCTGCTAGATAAAATCAGAGACGATTTGGAAGAGGCAAAAGACCTGTTTCATTCCACTGAAGGTAAGATTTTGATTTTTCAGACCGTAAGTACCCTGTTACACAACCAGGGCGCTTACAAACAATTAGCAGATTACATATTTAAAACCATTTCAGAATTCGAAACGGAAGATTTATTTGACCAAAACAATCATTCTACGCGTTTATTGATGCGCCTGCGTTTGATCATTTCGTTATATAAAACCTGGCGATTGGAGGAGGCGGTTGAGCAATTGGCTGTTTTTGAAAGCGAGATGAAAATGTTTAATCGTCAGAACTACCAGACCTACTTGTTTAATTATTTTAACATTAAAATTTACAATCTAAAAATGTTAGGGCGGTCAGACGAAGCGCTAGAGGCTATCGAATTGGCGCTCAAACTTCCGGAAATTAAAAATGACCCCGCGCACTTTTTAGTGATTCAAATTTCCTTTGCAGGACAAATGTTCAACCTGGAGCGGTTTGGCGAAACACGGTCTTCTATTGAAGAAATTAGACATTCAAAGCATGCCAGCCTTTTAGGTGCAAATGTTTTGTTTTACCTGGAGGTGTTTTATATGGTTGTGCTTTTTGAATTAAAAGAATATGCCCGGCTTGATTCGACCTATAAATCTTTTCGCAAAAAATTCAAACAGTTATTGAAATCTGAGCTAAATGCGAGAGCCACACGGTTTTCTGAGATTTTAATGCGAATGAATGATGCAGCACAAACCGGTAGAAAAGTGTCTATTCGCTCGACCACAGATGGGTTTGTTGAGGCCTTTATCAAATCTTCTGAGGGGGAAAATGAAATCATTAACCCCATATATTACCTCCGTGCCTTAAAAGAAAAAAGGCCCTTTTACGAGGTGTACCTCGAAGAATTGAAAAAAAGAATTATTTCTTAATTACAGGATAAACCTGCTCGGTTTCACCCTCACCAATCTTGAGAAGGTAATTACCGGTGGCAAATCCCGAAAGGTCAATTAAACGAACACCCTTTGGGTATTCAGCCATTAATCCGCCTTGATAATCATAAACCCTTACAGCGAATTCATTTCTGCTGAGGTGAATACAATCGCTGGTAGGATTTGGATAAACGGAGATTGCCTCCTCAATGAGTGCAGTCTCGCCATTTCCTTCGGAATATTTTTGGGAGGTGGGCGGCGTAGGGTTTTGAAATTGGTAAGGATTGAAAGAGCCACGATTGTTAATAACAACGTTTGCGGCAATAAATACAACCTGACCTACAAATTTCCCTGAAGAAAAATAGCCCGGTGATTCTGGCCAAATTAAAATGTCATTTACCCCGGCAGAAAAGGCCGATGTAGGAAATACATAACCATGACCCACATACAAAATGCTATCACCACTTAGCAAATTGTTTACCGGATAATCGTCTGCCAATAATATCGGGTTTCCGATGTTGACAGACATTCTAATGTCGACAAGCCCAGAAAAGGTGGTAGGCGTTTCATTTCGGATATACATAGATATCGTGTATGAAGCTCCATCCATAATTGGGTTTGGAAAAGATGTGAGATGCCGAATGCCTATGCCGCTCTGAGCGGCGAGTATCCCGCAATTCACCATTAACAGAAATGGTAGTAATTTTTTCATAGTCCTAATCCCCGGACATTTTGTTACGTGCAATCACTAATTTACGGAAAATCCCGGAAAACCCTGATTTAAATTAGAAAATATTATAAAAGAATTGCCCTGATTATCAGGAGACTAGAACTTAATTACCTTTTTTACGACTATACCATTAGAGGTCTCGACGTAGATAAAATATTGCCCAATCGCTAGGTTTTCTGCAGGAATTACTTCGTAAACACTTGATTTTGTGTTACTTACGTTTATTTTGTGACTCATCCCATTTAGGTCAAATAATTTCAATTCAATGGGTTCCGCTCCGGCGCCAAGCTCAAGGGTAAATGATTGAGAAAAGGGGTTTGGCCAAAGTTTTAAACTTGATTCTTTGGAATGATCAAATTGAACAATATTGGAATAGGAAAAGGAACCATCCAATTGAATCGATTTTATTCTATAATAGATTTTGAATTCACTTGCATTCTCATCTAAAAAATCATAATGATTGCCTTGTAAAGAGAAAAAAGAGCTGTTTACATAGCCAATTTTTTCAAAGCCATCCCCGTCATTTGACCGCTCAACTTCAAAACCTAAAAGGCCATCCTCTTGTTGCGTTGCCCAGGTCAGCGCAATGTTTTTGCCTTCCCAATTTCCCTGAAGGCTCAAGTTGTTAATTCCAAGGGATGAAGGGCCGTTTACCGGTCCCAAAATTTCAAAATCATCGACCATAAAGCCATCGACGGTATAGGAGCCAACACCCACAAAGCCTGAAACCACAGATAAAACAAACCGGAAAGCCACGTTTGCATTCCCAGCTAAGGCTGAAACATCGTAAGTTGTGTTTATGTTGCTCACGGTTTGGGTCCATCCGTATTGGTCAGCGAATACACTTGTACTAATTGGGCAACCCGTTGCGGGGCCTCGATTATACCAATTCGTTGCTAAGGGGTCTGCATTTACGCCTAATCTTGTCCAGGTATCTCCTTTATTGGTGGTGTAATGCACCTGAACAGCAAATGGACCGTTACAAAAAGTGATTTCCATGCTCTTACGAAAACGTAATGTATATGTGCCCGCAGTTGAAAAATTATAGCTTGGGGTTTGAAGCACGCATTGGTAATCGCCTTCTGTAATATCTGCATCCAAATCAGTTTTCCAACCATTGGTAGGTGAATTCAGGGTGGTCAAAAAATTACTGGGTGCGCCCCGTTCCCAAAGGTTTAGGGTGCCTGAAATGGCTTGGGCGCCAAAATCATTGGCATTCGATTCAAAATCGCCTCCATTTGCCGGTGTGTAGGGCGTTCCCCGATCGGGCAATACTTGAATATAAGAATTTCTTGTTCGTGATGAGGCGCCTGAGTTAATGGTTAAGGTAACATTGTATAAACCGGGGCCGGCATAGTTTTTTACTGGGTTTTGAAGGGTAGAGGTGGTTGCATCTCCAAAATCCCAAAGCCATGAAGTCGCTTTTAAGGATTGGTCTTCAAATTGAATGTTTTTGTTTGTGTAAACTAACAGTGGTGAAGCTGAAAATTGAGCTGCAGCGTCCGAAAAAATATCACTGGTAAATAAACCTCTGCCATGTGTGGCAGCCGCGAGAAACCAATCTGAACTGCGGTATTGGAGCATGCT
>JAYSVQ010000391.1:0-4233 GCA_043718485.1 Bacteroidota bacterium | reverse complement strand
CTTGTGCATCACCCTCTGTGGTGTCTTGATTTTGGGGAATCAGGGTGAAATTTCCGTTTGTGTACACTATTTTTCCGGCAGAACCCCAGTTAATTTTGTTTAGGGGCAAAGGCGTTGTGTCTGCGGGGATTGTATCTTGGCCACCGTTTTGGCCCCCACCTGAATCACAGGAAAAAATGAAGCTTAGGCTAAAAAATAGCACTAAATAGACTAAAATCTGATTTTTCATGGTTGTGTTGTGTAAATGGATGGGGCAAATATATTCCGAATTTTTTTTATCACCCAAAAAATTAAAGAAGGGCTTATTTTGCATTCTATTTTACTTTAGCTTTTTGTTCCGATACGGTGATTGTAAATTCCATTTTCAATAAACTCTCCCTGAGCACTTGGGCCCTGCTCCTGATAGCCGGGGTGTTGACTTTTACCATTTTTAATTTACATGAAGGCAAACAGCATTGGAAAGGAATCGTAGAGGCAGATGCCAGAGGCTATTATGCATACTTGCCGGCGGTTTTTATTTATCAGGATTTAAGCTTTTCTTTTTTTGAGAAGGAAGAAAGGCAATCTTGTGAAGGCACTCCCTATTTGTATGATTATCGCCAACATACAACAAAAGGAACCGTCAATAAATATTTCCCGGGTACTGCAATTGCCGAAATGCCATTTTTTCTCATTGCACATGGGCTTTCTACGCTGTTCAATTCAGACACGAGTGGCTATGCAAAAGCCTATATGTTTTCTATTGCATTTGCCGGCGTATTTTATTGTGTATTGGGCCTGTTTTGGTTTTCGAAAATACTGAGTTCTTTTAAAATAAAGGAGGAATGGATTGCGGTAGTTTTGTTAGTTACCGTTTTTGGAACAAACCTGTTTTATTATGCAACGGTAGAGCCGGGAATGTCACATGTGTATTCATTTTGTCTGGTGAATGCATTTATTCTTTCGTCCATTCGATTTTTTGAAAAAAGGGAATTTAAATGGATTGTTTTTTCGGTGCTAACCTTTGGGTTTATTATTGTTTTGAGACCTATAAACGGATGGATAATTTTTGCGCTCCCTTTTTTAGCGGGTTCATTTCAAAATTTGAAAAGGGTGCTTGAAATTTCTGGTTTAAAATGGATTTTGGCGATCTTAATGGGTGGTTTGGTCATTGGCATTCTCCCCCTAATCTATTTTTTGCAAACCGGAAATTTTTGGGTCTATAGTTATGGCGACGAAGGTTTTGATTTTTTACGCCCTGTATTCCTTGCTTTCCTATTCAGTTACAAAAAAGGCATGTTTTTGTACACACCCGTTTTTGTTTTATGTTTCTTTGGATTGGTTTTTTTCTGGAGGGAAAATAGATTTCGTTTTTGGAGTTGGCTTGTTTTTTTCTTCTCTCTCGTTTGGGTGCTTTCTTCATGGTGGTGTTGGTGGTATGGAGGAAGTTTTTCAAGTCGGGTAATGGTTGAGTTTTTGCCCATGATCATTTTGCCATTGGCACTGTGGCTGCAATCCATTTCTTCAAAAGTCAAAAGAAGTGGCCTAATTGCCCTGCTTTTTGTATTGACTGTTTTTTGTCAGTTTCAAACCTATCAGTATCGATTTTATTTAATTCATTGGGAGGAAATGAATAAAGAGATGTATTGGGAAGTTTTTCTTCAATGGCCGGGTAAGACTTCAAAACTAATGGGTGAATAAAAAAATCCCGGACCAAGGCCCGGGATTTTCAAATCAGTCAGCAATAAATTATTGTTTTAATCTACTGTGCTCCGTATGGCGCTTTTGGCCTATACCCATTTCTTTGGGTTGGTTATAAAGCTCCGGATGAATGTAGTACCCTTTGAACTCAGCTGGTTTTTCAACCTCAACCTTTATGCGGTTTGCCTCAGCAAATGGGTCTTTACGAACGCCGGTTAACTGCCAGCTCACCTTTAAGTTTGGAGAGCCGCCTGCGATTTCAAATGTGTTTCCAACCACTTCTTTTGAAACGTAAACAGGGGCATATCCGCCGATGCAAGAAAGCTGATATCTGAATTCAGCATTTAATGCTGAAAACCAATCGGGAAGCGTTACCGTAGCTTTTCCGTTTGCATCGAGAACGATGTTTCCATTGTAGATGTTCATCATATCAGGGCTTTCTACAAATGAATGATACAGGTATTTGTTTGCTGGATCTAAGGGATGGTCAATTTTAAAAGACCCCCCGGATTTGTTTACCAATCCTGTTACATCCCAATCCCCTGTAACATCACCACTACCTGTAATTAAAGCTGCTTTACCTGCCCCGGTGTGACTTACATTTAAGGCGAAGGTTCCCACTGTACTTGTATTGGTTGAAATATAAACCCCATCATTAAGGTTTACCGGATTTGCATTCTCAAATGATGCTATCAAGCCATCACCTGAAGTAGCCGGTTTGCTTGCTAATAAAGCAATACCTGAGCCTGTGTTTTCAAATTGACCGCCTACAGAGGTTGCACTTCCGTTCGTAGTCGCAATAAGCGCTGCAGCGGGGGTCAAAATATTATTGGCTTCAAAATAGCCTGCATTACTTCTGCCCAAGGTTAGTCCATAAACAGTAGGTTGGTTATTGTTAGGTGCCGTTGATCGGAAATAACCGGCATTGGAAACACCTGCGTGAGTTGAAAATACAGTAGGGTTAGCAGCGGTGTTTGAGGCGCCCAAAAAGGACCCCGCTGAATGACCCCCGGTATTTATAACCTGAATACCCGGTTGTGAACCTGCATTGTTTATCAAAACAGCAGGCTGAATTGCGCTTCCTGTATTTTGATCAATTTTTAATGCAGAACCTGTTGTAGAATTCGAAATGGTTACCCCATCACTCGTACTGGAAACATTGGGATTGACAAATTGTGCTATAACACCGGCATTTCCATAATGGGTAACCGTCAAAGCAGGATTTATTCCATTTAAGTTGGTAAAAAAGGAGGCTGCAGATCCTTTGCCCAAATTTTCAACAAGAATAGTTGCATCCTGGCTTAAAGCATTTACGTTTGAAAATTTTCCTGCATTACTTAAATTATCAAAATGTTGAACTTCTAATGCGTGGTTTTGACTTGAAGATTGTAAGAAAACACCCTGAGTAAATGAAAGCGTATCGAGATTTGATATACTAACTGCATTTCCTCTGCTTGCATTATAGATATTTAAGGCAGGTTCTGTGTTGCTCCCCGTTAAATCTAATTGTAGTACAGAGATTGCAGAGCCAAAGGTTCCTGTATGCGAGGCCCCAATAGCAGACCCTTTACCACTGTGCAGACCTATAATGGAAAAATTGCTATCGTTTGCGTGGGTTTTGGTGGAATAAATTCCTTCTTTAAGGTTGTTTGTTGCATCCACAACCCTTAGCACTTCAGTTGCAGTTGGAAGGCCACCAATACCGACATTTCCGGCACTGAAATAAATATCAGATCCATTGGGAAGCCAATAGCCGCCTCCACCTGATAAATCGGTGCCGGGAGCCCAAGCTGTTCCGGTCCATTTTAAAACCTGCCCTGTGGTTGCACTTTGTTGTGCTAAACCCAGCGGAGTGGCACCCGTTCCATTTCCAGTTAAGGTCGCATTTACAGATGCAGTTTGGCTGCCCCAGTTATCTGCAGCCCCTGCATTTGCGGGTGCCCAAGCGGTACCATTCCATTGCATGACCTGACCTGTAGTAGCACCGTTTTGTGCAATATCTAATGGGCTTGCACCCGTTCCATTTCCTGTAATTCTTGCGTTTACAGAGGCAGTTTGCGTTCCCCAGTTATCACCTGCTATTGTTGCCGGAGCCCATGCCAATCCATTCCACCTCATTACTTGGCCAACTGTCGCACTTTGTTGGGCTAAACCCAGCGGACTGGCGCCGGTTCCATTTCCTGTTAGGGTTGTATTTACTGAAGCTGTTTGGGTTCCCCAGTTATCTGCTGCACCTGCATTTGCGGGTGCCCAAACGGTTCCATTCCAAGACATCACCTGGCCAGTTGTTGCACCATTTTGTGCAATATCTAATGGGCTTGCGCCCGTTCCATTTCCTGTAATTCTTGCGTTTACAGAGGCAGTTTGCGTTCCCCAGTTATCACCTGCAATTGTAGCAGGTGCCCATGCCAGTCCACTCCACCTCATTACTTGGCCAACTGTCGCACTTTGTTGGGCTAAACCCAGCGGACTGGCGCCGGTTCCATTTCCTGTTAAGGTTGTATTTACCGAGGCGGTTTGTGTGCCCCAATTGTCTGCTGCGCCAGCATTTGC
>JAYSVQ010000040.1:0-8096 GCA_043718485.1 Bacteroidota bacterium | reverse complement strand
GTGCGACCAGCTGAATAGGTGAGACGGCGTCTCACTTATTTGAAATTCTTGGTAAAAAAGCCGCATATAAATGAGGTTACTCCGACTAAAACCTTTACCATGCATTAAGGACAAATCATCTGAAAGGTTGTTAATCAAGGCTTTACCGTATTCTGCCCGATCCTTACCTTTTTGCTCAAATTCAACCATGTATTGCCCGATTTGCCAGTAAGTTTCAACCAAATGGCTATTGACGGCAATAACAGCCTTCTTTTGTCCTTGTAAAAAGGTATCTGAAATCTGGTGAACAAGACCCCGGTAATCGTTATCCTTCTTGGCTATTTCCATACAAATTCCATTTGTTCGAAATGTGAATTTACTATTTGTTCTAATGCAAGAACCTCTTCGATCAATTTTGACAAAGGCGTTTCGTTGCACCGGGCGACGTACTGAGCAACCGCAAAATTGAGTGTCAATTTGTGAATCTACTAACTGGGCAACAAAAAAGCCCGTCTTTCGACAGGCTTTGTAGCGCGAGGCGGGATTGAACCGCCGACCTCATGATTATGAATCATGCGCTCTAACCAGCTGAGCTACCGCGCCAAATGGGTGTCAAATTTAGCAATACTTTAATTCAGGAAAAAATGGCTTATCGCTTCTGAAATCATTTGAATATCAACTTTTTCTAGCGGATGGCCTGTTTTAGGAAACATTTGGAGTTCTGAATTTGGAAGGGATCGAAAAACCCTATCTGTTTCTAAATGGCTTACCATTTGGTCACGGTCGCCCAATCCCAGTCGCACCCTAATTTTTATCTCATTTAAATTTTCTTCATTCAAGGCAGGATTTGCGCCCAAGTCCTGCATCATTTCTGCTGTTTTGAAAAGCAATTCCTCCCAAGGCATTGTGGAATGTCTTTGAGAAAGTAGTTCTGCAAATGCGGGAACCTTTTGTTTAATTTTTTCGGGGTTTAACATGCCCGCTTCTTTGGTCGCCGTTTCGATTGTCCATTCAAATTTTGTGGCGAGGGTAAAGATTTTGCTGAATGTGTTTGCCTTATGTTGCTCCAATACTAAAGCGGCATAGCCTCCCATCGAATATCCAAAAATACAGGGCTGTACCAGATTATTTTTTGAAATGAAATCGAATAAATTGTCGGCAAAGGTCTGCATTTTAAAGGGTCTATTTTCTTTTTGAGGGGTTTGGCCATGACCTTCAAATTCAGGCAACCAAAGTTGAAAGTTTTTTTCAAGCGGCTGAATCCACGACTCAAATTGAGAGGCGCTTCCTAAAGCACCATGAACCAATAAAAGGTGAGGCTTAGGCATATTGCGCTTCAATAATTCCTCTTGCTTTTACCTCATCCTTTTTCATTTGCTCGATGAGGCCTTCTATCACAGGAAACTTTTCCTGATTACGCAGCTTCTCCAAAAAGCAGATTTTAATATCCTTGTCATAAAGGTTCCCTTTAAAATCGAGTATGTAAACCTCTACTACTTTTTCTGTTTCGCCAAGCGTAGGTCGGGTACCGATACTGCACAAACCAAATTTCTTTTCAATGAAGGCATCCATTTCAACTCTGCATACATAAACCCCATCACCCGGGATCAATTTCAACTCGTCGTCGCAGAAAATATTGGCAGTCGGAAAGCCTAACGTATGACCAAGACTCAGGCCTTTTTGAACCGTTCCGAAATAAGAATATTCATATCCTAAAAAACGATTTGCATGAAGGATGTCACCCTCCATTAAGGCCGTTCTAATTTTTGAGGAGCTCACATTTGCGTCATCTATTTGTTGAGCCGGAATTTCCTCAACCTCAAATCCTTGTTCCTTACCGCCAATCTGCAAATCTTTTAATCCCCCGGTTCGGTTTCTGCCAAAGTGATGGTCATATCCAATGATGATTCGCTTCAGGCCCACTGTATCCACCAATATTTCTTCTACAAATTGTGCCGAACTTTTACGTGAAAAGTCACGTGTGAATGGAATTAACAACAATTTATCAATTCCCAATTTTTCCAATCCTGCAATTCGCTCGTCTAAAGATTGCAATAAGCGTAGTGGGTTATCTTCTGGAAAAAGCACCAAGCGAGGATGGGGATGAAAACTAATCACAAGGGAATCTTTTTGCAATTCCTTAGCCACCTCGATAAGGCGGTTCAAAATTACTGTGTGGCCTAAGTGCACGCCATCAAAAGTGCCGATGGTAGCGACTGCACCCGCATCCTTTTCGTATGATTCGTTTGTAAAATATACTTTCACGGTATGCGATTAGCCTCAATAGTTTTCTTAAATTCCTCAATTTCCCAGGCATCTGCAAGCAAATGCGTTCCGATTCGCGTGCGACAAAGTTCTTGAATAAATGCACCTGCGCCTAATTTTTGACCAAGGTCATGAACCAGACTACGGATGTAGGTTCCTTTTGAGCAAACAATTCTGGCCTGCGCAAAATGTGGCGCTTCAAAATGTATCAATTCAAATTCTCTGACGCTTACTTGTCTTGGACGTAGTTCAATTTCCTTGCCTTTTCGGGCAGCTTTGTAGGCACGTTGTCCATCGATTTTTACGGCAGAAAAAATAGGGGGATATTGGGTGATAACTCCACGAAATTCGGGGAGCGCATCATTTATCATTTGAACCGTTAGATAACTGCAATCTTTTTCGTTTTCAGGTGGAAATTCAGCATCAAACGATGGGGTTGTGGCACCAAAACGAAAACCTACAATATATTCCTTTTCAGCATCTTGAATTTCCGAAATCGTTTTCGTTTTTTTTCCGGTGCAAATAATGAGTAAACCGGTTGCAAGGGGGTCTAAGGTTCCAGCATGTCCAACTTTTTTTTCTTTGCAGATCCGCCTCACTTTTGAGACCACATCAAAAGAACTCCATTCTTTGGGCTTATTGAGAAGAAGAATTTCACCCTCCTTAAAATGGAAAGAAGATTTTTTTTCCATTTCAGAATTCCTTTACAAAAGTAATGCTGCAAGCAAACCCTATCGGATATTTAATGAAGAATGAACGCGCATTTTTGTGCGAGCTAATTCTTTTAAAAATGCCTTTTTGAAAAGACATACAATAAATTAAAAAAGCTAAAAAAGTAGGGTAGAAATGATGATTAGGAATTACCTTTTTCATCTTCGCTTTGTGCCCTTAAGTTACGGTACATTATCCCGTAGCCGACACCAATTAGACCGGCGGCAATTAAGAAAGGACACACATAAAGGGAAAGTGAAAAGTGTGCTGCATCAACAAATTTTTCGGTGCTAATCAAGAAATAGCCAAAAATAATAAGGCCAATGCTCGCACCAATAATGATGTAGTTCTTCTTGGTGAAGGGAATCTTGTTGTTTTCTGATTTTTGCGCCATTTGTTTAGACAATTTTTTCTAACGGTTGATTGAGAAATCGATTTACCGCTGCAGTACTGGATACAAGTCCCAATAAGGCCCCGAAGATAATGATTCCTGCTAACATTATCATTCCTTCAAGGGAATAGAGGATTTCTCTTAACAAGGCAAGGCGAGTGTCCCAGCCTGATAACCAAGACGCTAAGGCAAAAAACGCCCCAGATGCAATTAATCCGCCTAAAAACCCTTGTAACACACCCATTCCAATAAAAGGACGGCGTATTAAACGATTCCTTGCACCAATCAATTGCATGGTGCGAATAGAAAATCTTTTCGAAAAAACAGCTAAACGTATTGTGCCTCCAATTAAGAACCAGGCCAAAATAACCACCACTAAGGCCAAAACGCTGGCGATTCTAACCACCAAAAGGGTGTTTTTTTGAATTTTTGCGATTTCTTTTTCGGGAGACTTTAGTTCAATTATACCGGGCAATGCAGCCAAATATTGTTGGGCTTTTTGCAAACTGTCGGCTTGCAAATAGTCAGCCTTTAATCTGATTCTCAAGTTGGCGCGCATGGGGTTGATTCCATCTAGCAATTCCAAAAAATTCTCTCCCACCATCCCCATAAACTCAACGGCTGCATCTTCTTTGGTTACAAGTCGAATGTCTTTTGTAAAGCCCTGCGCTTGAATTTGTGCAATTAAATCCTTTCCCCTTTCTTTTCCTGCTTCATCAGATAGAATGGCCATCCATTCAAAATTTTCCTGAACCTGCCTTAAATAAGTACGCATGAATAATCCGGCACCTAAGAATAGACACAGAAAAAAAAGCACTAAAGAAATGTTGATGAGGGATGTCAAAAAAGTATCCCTCGTGCGCCTCGACAAAAAACCGCCACTCGAAAACATGATGTACAAAAGTCTTCAATGAAACCGGTACTAAAAAACGCTTATCCACTTCTTGCTGTCGATTTTGAGAACAGGTGGATTCTGTTGATTACCTTTGAACCATGAAACCTGGGCATATTCTCATTCCAACAGATTTATCTGATGAATTTGAAAAACTTGCGCTTTGGGTAGATTGCTTTTCAGAAATGGGGATTTGCAATCAGGCAACCTTTCTTCATTTCCCGCCCATTACTTTTGCTTCCAGCCCTTTTTCTAAAAAGGATGAATTCCCGGATTCGCTCATTGAAGCCTATATGAACCGTGCGCATGATGTGATGGAAGAAAAAATGAACCGAAAATGGAAAGGGAAGGCCAAAATCAATGCTGAAATCATTTCTGCAGGTAACCAAATAGCCAAAAACCTTTCGGCTTACTTGAATAAAAACATTGTTGATTTGATTATTTTGAGCTCAAAAAGCCGTGGAAAAGGGGCATTTTCAGGTTCACGCTTAAAAGAAATAATAAAAAAGGTAAATGTACCCTGTATGGTAATCGGGAATGAACCCCCAAAACCGGGATTTAGAATTGGATTTGCCAGCGATTTAACAAAACCTTCGGTTTTGGTGTTTAAAGATCTTGCTGAGTTTGCAAAAGTGTCCCATTCGACCGTGCTTCCCTTTTTTGTAAACACACCTGATCATTTCATTTCTCAACCTGAATTTCGGGAAAAATCAATGGGCTTTGTGAGAGAAACCAACAATAAGGATAGGGATTTTGTAAATTTATTTAATGCCTCGGTCATTGAAGAAGGGATTCAACATTTTGGGGAAGACCATTTATGCGATATGCTGGCCTTAACCTATCAAGAATCTGATTCTAAATTGAATCGGTTATTTAGGGGCTCAGTGACAGAATCTTTGGTTGCCGATACAGATTTTTGTATTATTGTTTTTCCTGCCCCTAAATTGAGGAGCCAAGGTTGAATCTGTACAAACATTGAGTCAAAAAAACTATTCTCATCACCATGAAAGTTGCACATCTTGAATGCGCATTGTGTAAAGCACGTAAAGATTCAATCTTTCATGTTTGCCACATCGAAGATTTAAATTTAATAGAGAAAGATAAGACTTGCGTAATCTACAAAACAGGACAGCCCCTTTTTTATGAATCGAATCACCCTTCTGCTTTGTATTGTGTGAATTCCGGAAAAATTAAAATTCACAAAATGGGCACCGATGGAAAGGAACAAATTGTAAGATTAGTTAAGCCTGGCGATTTTGTTGGGTATCGTGCATTGATTGCAGATACTCCTTATTCGGCTTCAGCAACTGCACTTGAAGACTCTACCGTTTGTATTGTTCCCAAATCTGCGTTTTTTAATTTATTGAAAGGGAATGATGCTTTTTCTGAAGGGATGATGAAATTGCTTTGCCGCAATCTTCAAGATTCTGAAAAGAAGTTAACTGAAATGGCCTATAAACCTGTAAGAGAAAGATTGGCCGAAGCCATGCTATTATTAAAAAATACCTACCAAGAACCCGATGTAAAAACTGATTTTGTTATAAACCTTACACGAGAAGATTTAGCAAGCTTAGTAGGAACAGCTAAAGAAACCGTTATTAGATTATTGTCTGATATGAAAAATGACAAAATCATAAAATCAGAGGGAAGAAAAATTACGATATTAAAACCAGAACGTCTGCTTGAAATAAGCAATATGTATGATTAGGGTTTTATTTTAACTTGTTTTCATCATTAAAAGATTTGTCTTTTTTCCTGCAATAGATTTTCGGCTTTTACATCGGGTGATAATGCGATTATTCAATTATTTCTATTTTTGAATAGCGTAAAATGATATGCTTTTTTCATTTTAATTCTACGAAAATGACAATCGTCATTTTCAATTTCTGGTAAAAGGCCGTTCTTTAAACCAAAATCGACCATTTTTATTCCTTTTTGGTTTTCCATGACCCTAGAAATTAAAAAATACCTTTCCAGCTTTGAGGCCACCCCGCTTTGCTTTTTAAAAGGAGATAAGCTTTTTGAAAAAGGGGAGACGCCGGAAAATATTCTGGTAATCGAGTCTGGTTCGATTGGATTTGTGAATCAAACGAACCCTCAAATAATTGTTACAACAGAGAAAAGAAGTCAATGGCTAGGACTCAGAGAAGCCTTTTGTTCAGATGTGTTTACCTGCGATATAATCGCCTTAGAGAAAACTGAATGCATATATTGGGCTGGCAAAATCTTATTACAACAAGCAGAAAAAGACCCTGCCTTTCGGTTGGTAATTATGCAACAAATCGCCCGTGAAATGGCCTTAAACGATCAACCACCCTTTGAATAAAAAAAGCCCTGAAAAAATTCAGGGCTTTTTCCAATTCCAATAGTTTTCTTAATTGGTTGCAGCTTTAAATTCAGCAGAGGTGAAAAACTTTCTAAACTCAAGGTCTTTTTTAGCTTTTCCCTTTAGGGTTCCATCCAGTTCGCACGCTTTTCTCAAGTTGACCGTCATTATATTGGCATCGCTCGCCCTTGCACCTGTAACCGCCAACAAGTAATAGCCCCATTGGTTTTCCTTATTCGCTTTAATAAACTCGGTAAGGCTTGCTTTAG
This sequence comes from Bacteroidota bacterium, assembly GCA_043718485.1. GTDB lineage: Bacteria > Bacteroidota > Bacteroidia > J057 > JADKCL01 > JAYSVQ01. The sequence continues at coordinate 1,263 of JAYSVQ010000040.1, read as the reverse complement.
CACCTGCCAAATCGTTGTTAAGCAATTTGCATAGCCCTGCATTATACGAAGCCTCATTCACACTAGCAGATGAATTAAATTTCTCAACTGCCTTATTATACATTGCCGCTCTTTCAAGCACAACGCCTAAATTAAAATTTGCCTCAGCAGAACTTTTTGTGGCAAGACTTGCCTCAAAAGCCTGACGTGCTTCTTTATACTTTTTATTTTTTGCATAAGCGACACCCAGATTATTCTGAACATTGGCATCGGTTGCTGAAACTTTAGCCGCACCCTCCAAAAGGTCTAAGCCTTTTTTAGCATCCCCTTCGATAAGGGTAAGCGCGCCAAGGTCACTCAGTCCTCTAACATCTGAAGGGTAAGCCACTCTAAATGCTTCAAGTAATACCTTTTTCCCTGGTTTGTCTGCCACTCTGTCGGTAGCATATAACCACTCCTCTTTTTCAAAGGTTTCTTTAAGGTTGCCTGTAAACTTACCAGAAATAAAGTCGCCGGTTATTTTATCCATTTCTGCATCTGAGCGACGAGGCTCAAACCCTTGTACCAAAATGGTACCTCTGCGAAGGGGGGCCAAAATACTTTCTACTTTTTCTTTTCCTCCGACCAAAGCCATGATTTGTTTTTCGCGGGTGTCTTCGTCTTTGCCGGCAGAAATAATTTCAAGAATCTGGGTTTTTATATCCTGAGGGTAAGGCAATCCATTTACACTTGATTTGAAACCGTCCCAATCTTCGTGGGTTACGGTGATATCAAAAAATGTGGAATCTAAGTATTGAGCATAACCCGCAGTTTTTAATTGTTCTGTAAGCCATTTTTGCACCTCTTTTGAACGGTTCACAGAAAGCATTACGTTTCTTTTGTAGGGCCCCTCAGGTGAGGCAAATCCCACAATAGTAATTTTGGTTGCAGGCCACTTTTTACCCAAAAAGTCTCCGATTCCTTTTATGTCTTCTTTTACAAATTCATCTTTTTGAATTTCAAATACATTTTTGGGGAAATTAAATTTAGCTTCGAGCGTAATGGGCACTTCTTTCACGTAATCGTTTTTAGAAAAAAGTAGTTGCGGAGGATCCATCACTAAACGTGAAGTAGTAATACAACACTGTGCCAAATTTTCAATTGGCGGCAATTCAAATTGTTTTCCTCTTCGCTCGTATGACTGTTTAATCATCACGCTGTTTCCATCCATGTCATCATAAAAGGCTGTTTTTATTTTTGCTGTGGTATCCATACCTGTTTTCTTAATATCAGGATACCGGTCGG
>JAYSVQ010000390.1:0-4236 GCA_043718485.1 Bacteroidota bacterium | reverse complement strand
GGTGGAATAAAACCCGACAGAATGGAAAGAGAAGGCTTTGGTTGTTCTCGCATGATTGCACCGCGCGCTCGAGCACTTGAGGAGCAAAAAAGAAATATGCGTGTCGAAATTCGAGTTCTCGCTTTATAAAAATTAAAAAAATCATTTAGTGAAAAATCTGGTCACTCCTTCTGCGGGAAATTTGAGCAGTAAATAGAATAAGGTCTCAATTCTCACGATAATCCACTCGATTTAATTTGAAAGCCTAAATCCTGCTCATTTCGCAATTTTGCGTAAATTTGTTCCCTTTCCAATGAAAATGAACGATTCTACAAAATACAACCCAATTGAAATTGAGGAGAAATGGTATGCCCACTGGTTGGCCAAAAATTATTTCAGGTCTGAACCCGATACCCGGAAACCTTATACAATCGTAATTCCACCCCCAAACGTGACCGGGATTTTGCACATGGGTCACATGTTGAATAATACGATACAGGATGTGCTCATTCGTCGAAAAAGAATGGAAGGCTTTAATGCATGTTGGGTGCCCGGAACTGACCATGCCTCTATTGCAACTGAAGCGAAAGTTGTGCAAATGTTGCGCACCCAAGGAATTTCCAAAAGTCAATTGAATCGAGAAGCCTTTTTAGAAAAAGCTTGGGAATGGAAAGAGGAATATGGTGGAATTATTTTACAGCAATTGCGAAAATTGGGCGCCTCTTGTGATTGGGAACGAACCCATTTTACAATGGACCATGACTACTACAAATCGGTAATTCAGGTATTTCTTGACTTGTATAAAAAAGGGTATGTCTACAGAGGAAAAAGAATGGTGAATTGGGACCCGCAGGCCTTAACTGCGGTTTCAGATGAGGAGGTAATTCACAAAGAATCTAACGATAAGCTCTATTTTATAAATTATAAACTTGAAGGGCAAGAAGGATTTGTAACCATCGCAACCACTCGCCCTGAAACCATAATGGCAGATACTGCGGTTTCTGTAAATCCAAAAGATGAGCGATTTAAAAATTTAATTGGGAAAAAAGTAATCGTTCCCCTGGTTAATCGAAGTGTACCTATAATTGCCGACGATTATGTAGATATAGAGTTTGGTACCGGATGCCTGAAAGTAACCCCTGCTCACGACCCGAATGACTATGAAATAGGGTTAAGGCACAACTTGGAGGTAATTGATATTTTCAATGAAAATGCAACCTTAAATGATCAGGCAATTGTTTTTATTGGCGAAGATAGATTCAAGGCAAGGGAATTAGTTGTAAATGCATTAGGTGAATTGAACCTGCTTGTAAAAACGCAGGATTTGCATCATACCGTTGGAACGAGTGAAAGAACAGGTTCAATAATTGAACCGCGACTTTCTTTGCAATGGTATGTGAAAATGAAAGACATTAGCAAAGAGGCTTATCAGGAGGTGATGAATGATAATGTGCGATTAATTCCCGAAAAATTTAAAAACACGTATCGTCATTGGATGGAAAACATCAAAGATTGGTGTATTTCTCGTCAACTATGGTGGGGTCATAGAATACCTGCATGGTACACACCTGATGGAAAATATGTAGTAGCAGAAACCCGTCAAGAAGCATTCGAATTATTTAAACTTCAAGTTCCTGATGCCCAGAGTTGGGAACTCGCATTGGAACGCGGGAATATCAGTAGCACAGAATTTGATGCCTTCATTCATAAACATCTCCGCATCGAAGACCTGAAACAAGATGAAGATGTTCTCGATACTTGGTTTTCAAGTTGGCTCTGGCCAATCGAGGTTTTTAAAGGGATTTCTAGTCCTAATAATAAAGAAATCAATTATTATTATCCGACCAACGACTTGGTAACGGCTCCTGAAATTCTATTTTTCTGGGTAGCCAGAATGGTGATGGCCGGTTACCAATTCAAAGGAAATAAACCCTTTAATAATGTTTATCTGACGGGAATTGTTCGGGATAAACTCGGCAGGAAAATGAGCAAATCTCTAGGAAATTCACCAAATCCAATTGATTTAATTGCACAATATGGGGCCGATGGCGTGAGAGTGGGAATGTTGTTATGCTCGCCTGCCGGGAATGATTTACCATTTGATGAAAGCCTTTGTGAACAGGGAAGAAAATTTTCCAATAAATTATTCAATGCCGCACGGTTGATTACAATTTGGGAAGGACAAAATATTGCCCTTCGTCAAACCGAAAAAATAGGAATGGAATGGATGGAGGCAAGACTCAACGAAGTTGCTATTGAAGTCGATGACCATTTCAATAAATTTAGAATTTCAGATGCCTTAATGAGCATTTATAAATTAGCTTGGGATGATTTCTGCTCATGGTACCTTGAAATAATGAAACCACCCGTAGGCGAAAAAATTTCCCATGAGGCACTAGAAAAAACAAAAGAAATCTTTAAAAAGATTCTGCAATTAGCGCATCCCTTCACTCCTTTTATCACGGAAGAAATATGGAACGGACTTCACAATGAAAATCCGGAATGCGATATTATAGTGTCAAAAATGTTTATTGGAAATACGGAATTGGCCCAATCTCCACTTTTGGGGAATATGGAAGTAATTAAGGAATCCATTACCCAATTGAGGGCTTTTCGCGCCGAGAAAAACATTTCTATGAAAGACCCCATTGAAGTCTTCATTAAAACCACAGAAAAATCCCTTTTTGAGCCCCATTTCCCTATACTTAAAAAGTTTCTGAATATTTCAAATCTGGAATTTGGTAACGATACGCTTCCAGGTTCAGGGAGCACACGCGTTAGGACGCATGAATTCATGATTCCCCTTGGCGAAAGTGTAAACGTGGAAGAGGAAAAAGAAAAACTGAACAAAGAAATCGCCTATACAGAAGGATTTTTAAAAACAGTTTCGGCTAAACTAAATAATGAAAAATTTGTAGGTGGCGCACCTGAACAGGTGATTGAAAATGAAAGAAAGAAAAAATTAGATGCAGAAATTAAACTTAAAATTCTCCGGGAAAATCTCGCCGGATTAAATTAGGTGTTTCATTTTTATTTTTTCTATTGGGCTTTAAAGACCCCTTTATCCGCTTCCCAAATCCAACCGTCAAACCAAATTCTGAGTTTTGCATGGGCGGTAGAAACAGGCGTAATCATAACCGCCTTTGCGGTTTGTGTCACCAACTGATATTGATAGGATTCAAGCCTTCCATCATTTTTGAAATAATGGAAAAGTAATGGAACTCCATTTCGATTAATACTGCTATCCCTTAACAACCCTTCTTTTGAAAACATAACAATTGCAGTATCGTTGCGTGCAATTACTTGCAAAGAAGGGTCAAGTTTTTTTAAATCCAAATCAAGAAAATACATGGCATCGGGAACGCCAAAACCCTGGGCATAATCAAAATAAGGATACAAATGACCTGACTTTCTTATTTCTTCATACAACTTAGCAGCACTCCAATCCGGGTGCTTTTGCAAAAGGCAGGCAGCCAAACCAGAAATTAAAGGAGTCGCAAAAGAGGTACCGGATAAGCTATTATATTTACCTTTCTTCCATGCACAAACAACATAACCCGGCGCACAAACATCGGGCTTCATGACTCCTCTGCTATTAGGTCCAAAACTAGAAAATCGAATGTGGTGACGGACATTGGGATAAACCCCTCCTACTGTGAGTACAGAGTCTGCATCCGCTGGCGTATTGATGTAATGAAATTTTTCAGCTCCTTCATTTCCCGCAGCATTTACAATTAAAACCCCCTTAGAAAATGCAATGTTAGCGGCCTGTGCAACAAGTGAGGAATATCCATCCATTTTTTCATAAGGATGTCGCTTTCCGGAATATCCAAGCGAACTCGAAATTATTCTGGCTCCATTGTCAACTGCCCATTCCATTGCGGCAAACCAATGGTCTTCCTCGATAGGCTTTTCAATAAAATTGTGCTCGGTACGCGCCAATAAAAAAGTTGCGTCCGGTGCAGCGCCTAAATTGACTCCGTTGGTGAATTTCCCTGCTATACAAGAAAGAACTGCCGTACCATGGTAACTATGATAAAAAACATTATCTCGCGCTGAATAAAAATCTTTGGCAGCAAGAATTTGCTTGTTCTCAAACAAATGCCGAAGTGCCGGATGTGTATTTGCCTCTTTGAACCCTGCATCCAATATTGCAATGCAAACGCCTTTCCCTGAAATATTTCGTTGAAGAAGAGAATCCAAGTTGAGCATATACCGCTGTATAGGAAGGAGCGTTGCTATCTCTGAATCACTAGT
>JAYSVQ010000389.1:0-4240 GCA_043718485.1 Bacteroidota bacterium | reverse complement strand
TTCCCTTTTTAAATCGGGACGCCAATTTAGCGTAGAGGTGTTGATCCAACCATCCGGTGAAGTCGTGCCTCCGGGCCCAGCAAAATAGGGCTTGTCACTTTTTCTAAACCGGTATTCTAATCTAAAGGTTACATAATCCGAGGGCATCAAATCTACCGTTGCTGTTACTTGGCTCATACTCAATTTTTTTTTCGAGTCTGCCGCTAAAGCGTCAGTAAAATCATTTGGACTCACAGGAGAGGGAGAAAAGGCAAGGTAAATTCCTGGGTTGGTTAAATAATCTCCTCGAAGGCTGAGCGCAATTTTATTTTTATGAAACCAAAGCCGGTGGCTCAAGGCAAAACCCGCCATATATTGTTCATTTAAATTTACCCCTCCGCCCGATTGAAATCCATAGTGAGTGTTCAAACTGATAGCCCCTTGGGAGACTCCTTTATTTTCGGGACGATTAAAATAGCGACCTACTGCACTGTTGTCGTGATGAAACCGAAGCGTAGCACCCCGATTATCGTTCCCTAAATAGAAATTGCCTATTAATTGTAAATTTTCCGTGGGTCTAAAACAATTGGAACTTCCAATTCCTATCGTTTTATTCCAGCTGTTATAGGACTGCCAACCGTTTACCAGCCAAAGTTCGGTGCGATATTTTTGAGAAGGAAAAAATTGAACCCGCGCCCCGGAAAAATAGAAGGGCGTAAATTCACTTACCATAGCCTTTTGATAATTCCAGTTTTCTTGGGTTATATAACTTTCCAGGCCAATAAAACTCATAAAAATTCCCATTTCAACATTAATCCCAAACCCTTTATTGAAATGATATCCGGCCGCAGCCTCCCGAATGTACTTCAGATTCTGGATAGCCGTATTCCGGCCGCGTTGGGTAGTTGCATCTAAATCTTGTACTATAGAAGTCATTTGCCCGAATTGAAAAGCAATTCTTCCAATCGCATTTTTGTAATTCGTTTCTAAGCCGATGCTCGCAAGATTCATCGTAAACTCATTACTTCTTCCGATGGTAGCAGAATGCGTATGTGTATTGTCAACAGGATGGTGAAAATCATAATTAAAATACGAATCAATATATACTCCTCCGGTTAAAAGCGTTTCCTCTGTTTTGTTGTTTTTAAAAATGAGTGGAAAATCGCTTTGACGATTTGCTCCATTTAGCCAGGTTAAATCAAAACCTTCAAAGGGAGTTTTTGTGATTGAAGAATCCCCTTGGCTATAGGAAGAGAGGTAAGGGATGAAAATCCAGATTAAAATGAATTCTTTTTTCACAATTTTTTATTGAACTTTTTAATCAAGCAAAACATTGATTTCAAAAATTGCTTTAGTGTTTTACCACGAATTTTTGCAGACCTTTTTCAATTTTTAAGAAGTAAATCCCATCCGAAAGGGTTTCAATTGATATTTGAGTAGCAGATTCCGGATGAACAATTAATCGCTGACCAAATAGATTAAGGATTTCAAAATCAACTATAGTTTCTGAAAAATGGAGAATCTTGTCAGTTGGATTTGGATATACCATGATTTGAGTTTCATTCTTTTTCATGTCGTAATATCTCAAAACGATATTGTCATATTCCAAAATAAGAACGGTCATTGGAGGTAAAGAATAGGTGCCCGAAGTATCTGCTTGCGTTACACCCTCCATAATAGTATCTGAATCTAAGGTAATTGCAGATAAAAGACGGGCTGCATTTAGGTTATAGCCACTGATTCCATTTACCTGAAAGGGTACTGTATTTGATTTATCTCGGTTCACCGCCACAACATTTAAACGACTGAGGTCATTTATTACAAATGCATTTGCACGAACCGAATACAAATTGTTATCACTCGCCTGAGGTGAATAGGTAGAGACCAAAACAGAATGGTCTAAAAAAGCCGGATACAAAATTTTATAAATCGAAGCAGCAGGCATTAAAGTGTAATTGCCTATTGAATTAATGCGAATGGGATGCCAGTTGGCATAGGTGTTTCCATAGGTCCAAAAATTTGCCCTTTCAACGGTTGACTTTTAAGAAAGCATCAGCAAAAAATCAACCTCCATATTGGCGCCCAACCATTGCATTGCTGAATCTTGTTGTGCTTGAGATGGATTTCCACTGACGATGTAATGGCCATAATCACCTACAAACACCTTTACATTTTTGGTGGCTGCAACTGTTATGAGTGAATTTAAACCGGTGTTTACCGCTGACATGCCCTGTACCGGAGGATTGGTTCCCACCGTTTTTTCAGTTGGAAAATAATGCTGAGATAAAGCATATACCTTTCCTTGATTTACCAAGGTAGAATTCAAAAGTGCGGAGGCCCAACTCGAAAGATTGGTTGCGTTTCCGGTGGTTGGCATGGTAATCTTTAGGGTTGAATCAATCGCAAGCATTGAATCAATAATCGGTGTAACCGAATTCAAGTATGCAACGCAATCCGTATCGTTGGGCCCAAATTCACCGCCGGCCCAAGGTTCATTCCCAATGTTCCAGATTTTTATTCCATAGGGCAGGGGATGTCCGTTTGCAGCGCGTTGCGCGGCCCAATCAATTCCTCCGCCCGGATTACTGCTATCATTCGGCGCATTACAATATTCTACCCAATCTGCATTATGTCTTACCACATTTGGAATCGATGCCCTCGATTGGGTGAGGGTTAATCCGGTGGATGCTGAATCGTAAATCGGAACCATAATTTGAATTTCGGAAGGATGCACGCCTTTTGACAATGTCATCCACATAAATTCATCAAAACCAAATTTAACTGGTTGAGAGGAACCCAAGCCGCCCAGCAAATCTTGATTGGGTCTTGCATTTACCGGCCCAATTGATTTTTTCCAATTGAACCCAACCCCGATTCCATTGCCCGGATACCGAAGCGTACTCATCGGAAAATCATTGAAAATGGAATCAATCGCAGGGAGAATCGTGCCACTCGAGTCGTAATACCCAACCGGTCCTGTACTGACGTTGCCCATTAAACTCGTGCGGGAATCAAAAGTAATTCCAAAAAGCAAGGGGGTACTATCCATCACAACTGTATTAATGTCGGTAAGGCTAAGACTTGCATTTTGCGCTTTACTTTTTAAAGAAAAAAAGAAGATTGCGAATGGTAGTAAAAATAAGGATGTGAATTGCAAGGAAAGGGATTGGGAATTTCTTTGTTTCAACTGTAGGAATATTTTGAGTGAGTAATATTGTTTAAAATTGACAATTCTTTTCTTTCTTAAATGGCAAAGGTACTAAATTTGAAATTCAGCTGAATAAGTTCTTTACATTATCAAACGATAACACCTTGTCATTTGGAAATCAATTCCTTTTATTTTCTCTTGAGCTGGGCAAGCATCCAATGCTCATTTTCCTTTATAAGAATGGCAGAATAGGAAATTGAATTTGGCTGAGAAGGAAAACTGAAGGTGCAGGTGTATATGCCGTTTTCTTCGTCCCTTTTTTCAATTATGGGTGAGTCAAGATTATTGACAACATCAGAAAAATCCTGAATTCCTAAAATTAAATCGGCTTCGAATCCCCCCGGAGGGCCATCGTTTTGACGTGTAAATTGAAATTGTTTGTCAGCTTCTTGAAAGTAAATTTCGAGAGAATCGAGGTAGTTTTTTGAAACAAACCCAGATTTCTGAATTTCATTTAAAAATAGACCTGCAGCCTTAAAGTCAATTTCATAAATACTGAGACTATCCCCTTCAGGTAATTTCTTCAGTAGGGGAAATTCATTAAGCCTATTTAAGTTTTGCAAATACCAGGAAATAAAGTCGATTACTCGTTGTTCTGCCTGATGGGAAATTTTTTCATTCTGTTTGGCTAAATCCTTTTTACTCGAATTGCATGAAGCAAAAATGAGAAACAAGCCAAAGCTAAAAGCCAATTTTTTGAAGAGCGTCATTTCAAAGGTGCAATATAATCAATCCCAAAAAACTTGGCATATTCTTCAATAGGTTGAAGCCCTGCTTTTTCCCGTCTTTCATTTACATTTATTTCATCTTCAATGGGATAAAATTTCCACCCCCCGGTTAATTCGTCCCGCACTACCTGTGAACCATAGATTTGTATTTTGTTTTGGCCCATTAAGACCCTGTCTTGCAAAAGCGCTAGGTCAGAAAATCGGGATTCGCCCGCCGCCACTGATTTTTCCAACATAGCCAAGTATTTTTCCTGGATTGCCAAATTTGAGTGTTGGACAACGAGGAAAAGCGTATTGTTACCCCTTGCGCCAACCATGCTTTTTC
>JAYSVQ010000388.1:0-4243 GCA_043718485.1 Bacteroidota bacterium | reverse complement strand
CAAAGTGGCAAATCGCAAGCGCATCGGCATTATCAAACAAGGGTTCGGCAATCGTCAATTCAAAATTACAGATTTGGAGAAGACGATTGTTGATTGCTTTGATATTCCTGAATACGCAGGTGGCTATGATAACCTCATTAAAGCATTTTTTCGCGCTCCCCTAAATTCAGGTAAGTTGATCGAATACAGCACTGCCCTTAATTCCATCTCTGCAATTAAGCGAATGGCAGTAATCGCAGATATCACAGAAAAGAAAGGACTTTCTGCTTTTCTTCAATTCGCAAAGAAGAAAGTGAATCTAAAATACAATCTGCTTGACCCTTTCGGGCAGGAGAAGGGTGAGTTTAACAACAAATGGAGAGTTCGGATGAATTTGTCAGAAGAAAAATTAAGGCAGATGTGCCAAAGTGAATTTTAATGATTCTGCAAAGAGAAATAAAAACAATCGCGGAGCATCAGGAAGTGCCCGCATCGACCATTGACAAGGATTGGGTGTTAGGGCATTTCGTGAACGCAATCTATTCAATGGATGGATGGAAAGACAAACTGATTTTCAAGGGTGGAACTTGCTTGCACAAGTGCTATATTGAAGATTACCGTTTCTCAGAAGATTTAGATTTTACTTCGGTTGATGAAAATTTTGAATTCACTAAAAAGTCTCTGACGCTGCTTTGCGAACAGGTATTTCAGCAAGCTGAAATAGCCACACACATTGAATCTCTGCGACCTTTGCGCTTCAATGAAGTACTAACGGGATATGAATCCAAAATAAAATTTTGGGGTGCTGACCATCCACGCAACCAGGAACCACCATCACCCGACCGTTGGACTTCTTCAATTAAGTTGGAAATAATTCTCTACGAGAAAATTATGTTTCCTTCCGTAAATAAAAAGATCATTCATCCCTATTCTGACAAGGAAATTCTCTCCGACACGCAGGTGAATTGTTACAGCATTGAAGAAGTCATCACTGAGAAATTGCGGGCACTCATTCAGCGTGCATATACCGCTCCCCGCGATTATTTTGATATATGGTATTTGGTAAATCATAATAAAGACCTTGAATGGGAAAAAATAAAAAGGGCATTTCTGGAGAAAGTGAAATTCAAGAATTTGAGTTTCAAAAGTCATGACGAATTGTTAACAGAGGAAGCAGAGCAGCACTTAAAGAAACATTGGGAGAATACCTTGAAGCACCAACTCAAACCGGAAATGTATGTGCAACCGGAAACAGTAATTGATTTTTGTAAAGAATTATTCAAAAAGAAAATGAAATTTGAATGAGCTTTCCAGAAGAGAGACAATATCAAGAACATCCTTCAAGCAATGCGTTAAAATGAAATCGTGGAGGCTTCAGGAAAAATCTGGCAGCTTGTTTCCCCCAAAAAATAGATAAAGGAGGTTTGGGTTATTCAGGCTTGAGTGTGAATTTTCAGGCCGAATTTGTTGCTTCTGGTTCTCTGAAAAAGGTTTTTTACTAATTGTTATCAGCACTTAAGGTCTTTTTTGAGGGTTAAGGCTCTCGAAGCCCCCCCAAACTAAGGAATCACTTTTTTAAACCAAGCTGCCATCTCCTCTTGGTATTCTTCAAATTGAAATAAATGAAAATGACCTCCGCCCTTTAGGGTAACAAAAGTATCACTTGGTTTCAAAACGGATTTAAAGACTTTTGAATTTCGATAAGGAACGACCCAATCCTTCGTTCCCGCAAAAATGAGAATAGGAAGCATGCATTGCTTTACCTTTTCAAGATTTGAAAAGGTAAACCGAAACCAAAACAGCCTCGGTAAAAATGGATAATACGTAAAAAATAGTTTGTCCATTCCTGTAAAGGGCGTTTCAAGAATGAGGCCACTGCATTTTATTTTTTGGATTAAACTGCATGCAATACCGGAGCCGATGGAGCGACCAAAAAGAAACAAAGGAATTTCCCCATATTGGGATTTTACATAATCGAGCATGAACTGTCCATCCTCGACCATTTCCTTTTCACTTATTATTTTTCCAGTCGATTTTCCGAATCCCCGATAATCGGGAATGATAATATCAATTCCCATTTCAGTAAATCTGGGTCCTACCTCTCCCCATCGTTCAAGATTTCCGGCATTTCCGTGGAAATAAAGAATCACCCCTCTGGGTGGTAAAGTGGTTGATTTAAACCAAAGAGCATGCAACTGAATATTGGGAACAGGCTCAAGCAAAATTTCCTGAAACAAATCCGGAAAATTGTATTTGAAGTCCGGGCGTGTTTTCTTGGGCCTCATGATAAAATGCCGCTGAATAAAATAAGTGAAAAGGTTGCCTGTCAACCATAGAATAAGCAGACCCAATACGATTCCTATTCCGTAACTCAAAAGGAAACCTCCTCGTTTTGAAAAGGGAAAAAATAAGTTTGTCGGTGAGAAGACAGGTGAATTGGCTTAATCAAGGGTTAAGGGAAGAAAATGTAACACGAGGCATAAATGAATTTCAGTTTTTAATTCTGGGCAATTTACGCTTTTTGAAAAGGGAGCCTTGAGAGGTGTGGCATTTCCCCTAATTCAAATTTCATTTTTGGGAAAGGGGGGTTGATTTTCTGAAAAAGAGAAATAAATGAGGCGTTCCCAAAAAATATTGATAGGAAGGAATCAAAAGGTTCAAAAACGGGCTAACTAAAGAAATTTGACTGTTTATAGGGTAAAATTTACCTTTTAACAAGGTAATATTGGGTTGAGAATGAAAGAAAAAAAACCAATTTTTTTAACCATAACGTTTGTTTTTCAGGCAAAACCATTAATTTTACTTCAGAAAGCAGAAAGAAAAAGGTTAAGAAATACATTTTTTTATCAATCAACCAATTAGGCTGAAGCAGTGTAAGGGGCCCCTCAGGGGCCCCGATTCTTTTTCCCTAAATCCCTTCCTTTAAGCGTTTTCATAATCGGGTTTTTGTTGACACCTCATTCCGAATGATATTTCCAATTGTACCTCAATTCCATTTTGGCAATCTGAACAAGATTCCAATTTTTTTCCCTCCAATATTCAGGCTTACATTCGCACTTAATAAACTCAAAAATGTATCTGTTTTTTGATACCGAAACTACCGGACTTCCAAAGGATTGGAAGGCACCTGTAAGTCAATTGAGTAATTGGCCCAGGTTGGTGCAATTGGCTTATCTGATTTTTGATGCTGAGGGGAATAATTTGGAGGCTGGAAATTTTATTATTCGTCCAGATGGCTTTATCATTCCACCCGAAGCCAGTCGGGTACATGGAATAAGCACTGCACGCGCAATAGAAGAAGGGCAGGATTTGAAATCTGTTTTATTAGATTTCGTTGAAAAATGTGAAGAGATGCAATTTTTGGTAGCCCATAACATGGCTTTTGATGAAAAAATTATGGGCGCAGAACTTTTGAGGAATGGATTCGTTAATATTATTTCTCAAAAGAAAAGAATTTGCACCATGCAATCCAGCACCAATTTTTGCAATATTCCCGGGCCCTACGGCCCCAAGTGGCCAAAATTGTCTGAGTTACACATGAAGCTATTTCAAACCAATTTTGAAGAAGCACATAATGCCTCCGTTGATATTAATGCAACCGCCCGTTGCTTTTGGGAGTTGAAAAAATTAGGAAAAATTTAAATTCTGTTTCGATTATGATTGTGTACAGCGTAACGGTTTCCATTGAAACTGAAATTACAGAAGAGTGGTTGACCTTCATGAAAACAATGCACATTCCTCAGGTTATGGATACAGGCTGTTTTCTTTCGCATCGGATTCAACGATTGTTGGACCCGCCTTCTGAACCGGGTTTTGATACTTTTAATATGCAATATGAAGTGCCCTCCCTTATGGACCTTGATCGATATAGGGCAGAATTCGCGCCTGCCATTCAAAGGGACCATGAAGAAAAATACAAAGATCGCTTTGTAGCCTTTAGGTCGGTTTTAGAAATTCTTTAAAATTATTTCTTAGCGCCTCACCAAAAATTTTTCCTTCACCTTTCCAAATTTCGACTCAGTGATTAGGAAGTAAATACCGTTCTCAAGGCAGGAAACATCAATTCCGTTTTCATATTCTGTAACAGAAACATTACGAACTTTTTTGCCTTGGGTATCTAAAATGAATCCACCTAATCGGCCTGACTTGGCAGCATCACTCCAGATTTTTTCTGATGATGGGTTGGGCCAAATTTTAATAAGACTTTCGTTCCAATCACGGTGGCGAGAAATAACCGCAGGCTCACAGCCCGTATGAATGTCAG
>JAYSVQ010000387.1:0-4250 GCA_043718485.1 Bacteroidota bacterium | reverse complement strand
CCATTGGGTTCTGCATTTAAAACCCTTATGTTTTTTACCCCGAGAGCTTTCAACAAAAGTGGCACATAAACACTGCCTGAGCTATTCACGCCATCAACCACGATGGAGAGGTTTGCTTTTTCAATGGCGAATGCATCAACTAAGGGCAATTCTAAGATAGCTTTAAGGTGGTGTTCAAAGAAATCGTGAACTTCGATATAGGTACCTAAAGCCTCAACCTCTGAATACCGAATCAGGTCTTGGTCAAGGATTTCCAAAATTTCCATTCCGCCTTTTTTACTCACAAATTCTCCTTTTGCGTTGAGCAACTTGAGCGCGTTCCATTGTATGGGATTATGCGAAGCTGTTAGAATAATTCCACCTCCTGCTTCAAAATGGGGAACTGCCATTTCAACCGTTGGTGTAGTTGTAAGTCCGAGATCAATTACATCAAAGCCTAAACTTTGCAAAGTAGCCGAAACTAATTTTTGAAGGATGGGCCCTGAACTGCGAGCATCTCGGCCAATAACTACTTTTCTGCTTTCGGATCGGGTAGTTAACCAAATGCCATAAGCTGATGTAAACCGCACAACATCAGGAGGGGTCAGGTTTTGGCCTGGTTCTCCGCCGAGTGTACCCCTAATCCCGGAAATAGATGCGATTAAAGTCATTCAAAACTCGTTAATTGGAACTGCAAAGCTAAGAAAATCAACGGCTTTGCAAGAACTTCGGCTTTCCACATGGCGTGGAATTTTGTTGGTTAAAGAAGGCCTTTAAAATAGGATTATTCCTTAATCTCGTCTTATTTTTGACTTAATCCAACCCAAAAATCCATTCCATTGATGAAAAAACTGTTTACCCTTCTTGCGCTTTTATTTCCTCTTTTCACGTTTAGTCAGGTCTTTTGGACTGAAAACTTTAATAATTCTTGCCCTTCAAATTGCCTGGCGAGTAGTTATGTAGGTTGGAGTCAGGTCGCAATGGGCCCCCAAGGAGCTGAAGCCAGCACATGGTATGTGAGTTGTGCAGAAAATGGTTGGCTTAATAATTATTGTTCAACTGCCTGCTCTACCGCAGCGAATGCCACAGGCGCAAGTTTGCACGTGAGTTCCTCACCCTTTTGGGTCGGTGATTTAGGTGCCGCCTATGAAGCCGGGGGGTTTTGCGGCCTTGTGATTTGTGTTGGATCCAACAGCATGATGCAATCTCCCGTGATTAATTGTACAGGCCGAACCAATATGACATTAGCCTTTACTTACATAGAAGCAGGCGGCCCACCCAACGATGATGCTTCAGTTTGGTACAATGCCGGTTCCGGTTGGAACCTTTTGGTTAATACCCCGCCTACTGTGGTGGGATGCGCCGGCGGTCAAGGCCGATGGACAAATTACTCAATTGCTTTACCGGCCATTTGTAACAACAATGCTAATGTTCGCATCGGATTTCTTTGGGTTAATAATGACGACGGTTTGGGATCTGACCCTTCCTTTGCCGTTGACAATGTTACCATAAGTGTTCCTGTAAGTTCCCCGCCTACACCTGCTTTTGCTGCCTCTAACGATACCGTTTGTAAAGGCAATTCACTCACGTATATGGATATGTCAACCGGCTCGCCAACGAGTTGGCAATGGACTTTCAACGGCGGTTTCCCTGCCTCTCATACAGGTCAATTTCCGCCTTCAATTTTGTATATGTCGGCGGGTACTTTTACTACAAAATTAGTAGTAAGCAATGGATTTGGGCTTGATTCTACCACCCAAACGATTACCGTTGTAACTGGGCCTGCTCCTTCTTTTTCAGGCATTCCATCCATAAATTGCATTAATTCAAATTCATATACCATTAATGCAAGTCCATCCGGAGGTACATTTAGCGGCCCAGGAATGAGTGGAAGTACTTTTTCACCTTCTGTTGCAGGCGTAGGAACCCACTCCATTCGCTACAATGTAAGTGATGCATTTGGATGTACCGGTTCCACCCAACAGGTGATTCGGGTTGATTCTTTGCCCGCTGTTTCGATGAACCCGCCAACGAGTCCGGTTTGTTTAAACGATACGAGCCAAACCTTGAGTGGTGTGCCGTCAGGAGGTACTTTTGCCGGAAATGGGGTAAGCGGAACAACTTTCAACCCCACCACGGCTGGGGCTGGAACGCATTCCATTACCTATTCCTATACTAATCCCACAAGCGGATGTAGTAATACTGCTAACCGAAACATAACCGTAAACGCCTCGCCTATTGCTACTTTCCTTTGCCCGGTTGATACCATTTGCACGACTGATGCACCGTTTAATCTTTCAGGTGGAAGCCCGGCAGGGGGAACCTATTCAGGAAATGGAGTAACGGGTATAAGTTTTGACCCGGGCGCAGGTTCGGTTGTTGTGGGATGGAACGTCTTGGAATATACATTCACCGATGCGGGCACAAGCTGCAAAGGCATTGGTACGGATTCTATTTTCGTGGAAGTATGTGTGGGCCGTTTTGAGAATGAATCAAATGTCGTGAAGGTGTACCCAAATCCAAGTCAGGGCTTGTTTATGTTGGAAAGCCCCCATTCAGGAACTTGGGAAGTTTATTCGCTAGACGGTAGAAAAATAGCAGGGGGAAGTTTTTCTAAAGGGAAACAAAGCCTTGACTTGACAGGAAAAGCTAAAGGCGAATATCTATTGAAACTCAACGCTACATCAGAAACTCAATCCTTTATGCTCAGGCTCGATTGAGCCTGTGTGTAAACCCTTCAATTATTTCCTTGTGTTTAGCGACATTTGCCTTTCATGACTGAAAAGGAAGATATTTTGCGTGGCGACACAAGTGAGGAGAAAGACGACGATTCCTATCTTCGCCCTCAACGCTTTGCTGAGTTTACCGGACAAGCAAGGGTTGTCGATAACTTAAAAGTTTTTGTTGAGGCGGCGCGCCAACGACAAGAACCCCTCGATCATGTGATTTTACATGGCCCTCCGGGCCTGGGAAAAACGACGCTCTCATCGATTCTCGCCAATGAACTTGGCGTTCATTTTAAAGTTACTTCGGGTCCGGTTTTAGAGAAACCCGGCGACCTTGCAGGATTGCTCACCAATCTGGATGAACGTGATGTATTGTTCATCGATGAGATTCACCGTCTCTCACCTGTGGTTGAGGAATATCTGTATTCAGCGATGGAAGATTTTAAAATTGACATCATGATTGAATCCGGGCCAAACGCCCGAAGTGTTGAATTAAAATTGAATCCATTTACCCTGATTGGAGCTACTACCCGTACTGGATTGCTTACCGCGCCCCTGCTGGCGCGTTTCGGTATTAATTCTCGACTTGAATATTATGACAGCACGACTTTGCAAAAGATTGTGCTGCGCTCAGCCAAGGTGATGAATGTTGAAATCGAAGTCGAAGCCGCACACGAAATTGCAAAACGAAGCAGAGGAACCCCCAGAATTGCCAATCGCTTATTGAGGAGAACTCGAGATTTTGCCCAAATAAAGGGCAACGGAAAAATTAGCCTCGACATCGCTCATCTTACGCTCTCTGCGCTCGATGTGGATCAAGCCGGTTTAGATGATATGGATAATCGCATTCTTAAAACCATCATTGAAAAGTTTCAAGGTGGCCCAGTGGGCCTCAGCACTATTGCCACGGCTGTGGCTGAGGAGGCTGAAACCATTGAGGAGGTGTATGAACCCTACCTAATCATGGAAGGCTTTCTGAAACGTACCCCACGCGGAAGAATGGTAACGGAAAAAGCCTTTCTACATTTCGGCGTTCGTCCGCCGAGTGGGCAACAAGGGGGTTTGTTTTAAATAAACGGGCAAAGAATAAATGAGAGAATTGCAATTCATATACATTGACTTTCAAACCTAAAAGGCCTTAGGTTTCCTGCCTTCTTTACATTTAGAAAAAGTCTCCCTTTTGAAAAACTATCTTTCCAAATGCAAACACATTCTGCCGACATATCTCTTGGTAAGTGTGGGCACGGTTGTGGGACTCGCATTATTCAGGTGGTTAGTATCCGTTCAATTCCAGCTCTTATCCCTCAACGAAGAAATCTGGGAACTGTATCTTCCCCTTATTTTACCGTGGGTAGTGGTCATTCTTTTTTTGAGGCAACGCTTTCGAATCTTAGCGTTTAAAGGGAATGAAGACAATAAACGGTTCGGGTATCAATTCCTTTCCATTGCAAGCTTAACGGCCTTATTAATTCTGTCGCAAGGGTTCTTTACATCGGCCACCGGCAAAATTGAAAACCTAAATTCTGTTAAGGATTTCGAAAAGGC
>JAYSVQ010000386.1:0-4258 GCA_043718485.1 Bacteroidota bacterium | reverse complement strand
GCAGGTGTATTGCAGGCTGAGTATATGCTCAATTTAGATACGGAAGAGGATCATGAACTTACCATAGGCTGTGCAGGTGGAATTGATGTAACCGCAAGCGGAAATTATGAAGAAGAGGCTATAGATGGTTTTGCTAATCCAATGGCAATTCAAATTTCAATTCAAGGCCTGACGGGTGGGCATTCCGGCATGGACATTCACCGCGGGCGGGCAAATGCCAATAAACTCATGAACCGAATGCTGTGGGAAGGTTGCGAAGTTTTCGATTGGAGAATTCATTCTATTGAAGGCGGGAGTTTGCGAAATGCTATTCCACGAGAGTCTGTTGCTATCATCGTAACCGATAAAAGCAATCTTGACAAATGTTCTGAGTTAATTAAAAAAGTAGAGAACGAGTGCAAAGCTGAGTATTCCACCACAGATCCCGGACTTTCTGTTTCTTTTGAAACCACAAAACTTCCTAGTAAGGTTGCTTCCAAACTTTTTTGCAGCACATTTATTCGGATGGGGTATGCTTGTCCGAATGGTATATATAGAATGAGCCCTGATATTCCGGGCCTTGTGCAAAGCTCAAATAACCTGGCGAGAATTCAGGTAGGAGAGGGGAAATACACCCTGCAATGCCTGACCCGAAGTTCCGTTGAAACGGAGAAAAAGGAGGTTGTGAATTCCATTAAGGGTGTATTTGATTTTCCGGGACATTCGGTAAGTGTTACCGGAGATTACCCGGGATGGACGCCCGACCCCACTTCAGATATTGTGGCAATTATGAAGAAATTGTACAAGGATATTTTTGGGGATGAGCCTAATGTAAATGCATGCCATGCCGGATTGGAATGTGGAATCTTGCGAACCCATTATTCTCAAATACAGATGATTTCTTTCGGACCCAATATCTACGGTGCGCATTCGCCAGATGAAAAGGTTCAGGTTTCATCGGTTCAGAAGTTTTGGAAATTATTGCTTGAGACCCTGAAACAGTTTCCAGAATCTAAGAAATGAGATAAGAAGAAAGCGACTTTTAATTATGAAAAAAATGCGTGCGGATTTGCGCAATCATTTCATTCGTTGTTAAATGATCTGCGGTTCCGATTTCAATTTCTTTATCCTTAAAATGCTTATTCTCTTTCAGGAAATTCCTTAATTCTTCCTGGGCGGTTCCGGGGCCAATAATATAAATCGCATCATCAGATTCTAATTGCGCGGTAACATCCTTATAAAGCCCTTTTAATATTTGGTCTTCTTTTGTATGATGTGTCTTTTCACTTCTGTTATGGTCTATCAACTCAACTGCTTCAATTTTTTTAATGATACCGTAGGTTCCATCGTTATTTCTGTCGGGGGTACCAATAAGATAGGCATGTTTATGATCAATCCAAACGCCTGTAACTTTCTTTCCTTTATAATTCATAATTGTTTATTTTAATAAAATTAATTCCTTAGACCAATTCCATAATTAGTCCCCAACAAAGGTACGTCTTTTGCTTTGTAATTTTCTCTTGAAAATTACCCTGAATTTTAACGAGTGATTAAGAATAATGAACAGGGGAGAGATTTACACTTTTCTGCATACTCTGTCCTGAAATGCAAATTTCACCTTTTTTCCTTCAACAAATTGCATTTTTCATAGGGAGTAATGAATGTCCGCTGATAATTTCTCTCCTTCAAAAAATAAGGATTGCTTCTTTCTCTTTCTTCCCTAATTCCTTAAAACAATAAACCCGGCATCCGCCGGGTTTATTGTGCCTGATTGTGTCGGCAGCCTTGAAAGAATTTCAATATTAATTCAACTCCCTGACGCTTTCTTCAACAGGTTTTTTCAGTAAGGGTGTATTCACCTTCTCAGTTTCTTCGACACCTTTGTTTTTTCCCAGCTTAATAATGCGCATTAAGGCTAACGCACGAACGGCGAAATAACCAAAGTCAACCTCATACCACCGTTTTGCAAAATTGGCACTGGTGGAATACTTGTGGTGATTGTTGTGCAGGCATTCCCCCCACATCACTACATCAACCGGTATCACATTTCGTGAAGTGTCTGCAGTTTCATAGTTGCGATATCCGAATACGTGCGCAATCCAATTGATAACAACACCGTGTACCGGGCCAATCACAAAGGTGAAGGGGAGGAGTAACCATTGCCACCATGCGGTGGCAAAAAAGAACCACAACACCACATAGCCTGCGCCCCACACAATGCGTGAACCCCAAGAGCCGGCGAATTTGTCAAATACATCCCAAGTAGGAATGTTCTTTTTGAATTTCTCTTCAACTGCCAATTTCCCTCTTTCGATGGAGGTAAAAATGTTCTTGGTTTTCCACATCATTGCAAAGGGATTCGGGTCATATTTAGGGGAATGCGGGTCTTTTTCGGTATCCGCAAAAGCGTGATGCATTCGGTGTAAGATTCCATAAGCCTTTGGGCTCAGATAGGAGGAACCGTTGGTAATCCAAGAACCAACGAAAAACATCTTTTCCCAAAATTTGGTCATGGTAAACATCTGGTGAGCTGAATACCGATGATTAAAAAGAGATTGGAAAAAGAGTGAAGCGTACCAATGAATGGTGAAGAAAATGGGTATTACCATTTGAAAATCAGTTTGTAAGTGAAACTTGTTCCTACCCTTCAATAACCCAGGGTCGGTTCAGAAAGTTTAAAAACTAAATCAACTCTTTTACGAAGAGATTACAAAAGGGGTGTGCAAAAGATAAAAATGATGAGAAAAATGGTGATCCCGGCGCGACTCGAACGCGCAACCTACTGCTTAGAAGGCAGTTGCTCTATCCGGTTGAGCTACGGAATCTCGTTTTTCCCCTTTTTAGCGACCATTCAACCTTTTCTTGGGAAATAAAAAGTGAAAATGAAAAGGTTGTCTGGTGCGACAGTGAAAATCCCCTCAAAAAAGATAGGACTATTTCAAAGATCTAAATCGTCGGGGTGGCAGGATTCGAACCTGCGACCCCCTGCTCCCAAAGCAGGTGCGCTAGCCAGGCTGCGCTACACCCCGATTTTTGGGCTACAAAGGTAGGAAAAGGAATGCATTCCCCTCACAATTCTTTTTCCATTACCTTCCTTTTCTCATTTCATTCCTAATCCTTTGATTAGCTGATTTCTAATTCCTTGTCTTTTTGAGAATACTAATTTTAATAAAGCTCCGTTAATTTAAACCGGTATTGAAATTCCCATTTTGATACCTGCCCCATAAATTAGACAGCCTTTATTCACCTCTTAATAAAACCCTAAATAGCCCTTTTTGCCTATCGCTAACTTGAACCCCTGATTCTGAATGTGTTCAAGTAATATTTTTTCACACACAACAGTAGGCAATACTATATGATTCATTTCTTTTTGCAGGCAAGTGCCACAGACAAAGTCACAGCTGTAAGCTTGATTATGAAAGGGGGCTGGGTCATGTTACCCATCGTAATTCTCTTCGTCGGGGCAATCTATTTAATGGTTTTTAAATACCTGAATTTTAAAAGATTGGGGCATGTCAATGAACGCCTTCTCGATTCGGTATTGGAAGCCTTGAAAAAAGGAGATAAAGAAAACGCCATGCGACTTTGCGCGACAGATACAAGCATGTTGGGTAGAATTTTGGAGCGTGGCATTATTCGCCTCGGTTCTCCGATTCAAGAAGTGGAAGGAGGAATGGAATCTTCTGCAAAGGCTGCCATCAACAAACTTGAAAAGGGAATGGGCGTGCTCAGTTCCATTGCAACCCTCGCACCTATGTTTGGATTCGTCGGAACGGTAATCGGTATGATTGCTATTTTTTCTGACATCGCTGCATCGGGTGATGTGCTCAGCATCTCAACCATAGCAAATGGTATGTACATCAAAATGGTTTCATCTGCCGCAGGCTTGGCGGTGGGCATTCTTGCGCACGTTTTCAATACATACCTGAACACGATGTTAGACCGGATTTTAACCCAATTAGAAGAAGCTTCCAATCGGTTTATTGACACGCTCTACACAGCATGAAATTCACCCGTCATAAAAGAATGCATTCTGAAGTGAATGCAGGTGCATTGACAGACATCATGTTTTTCTTGCTCCTGTTTTTTCTCATCGTTTCTACCAGGGCAAACCCCAATGTGATAAAAGTATTTTTACCACAAGCCTCACCCAGCAGTGACATCGCAAAGAATAATTTGGTGGTTACCGTAAGCAAAGATTTGAATTATTACATGGGAAAAAGCAAGGAACCGGTTCCCCAAGATCAGTTAAAAACCAAAATCATGGAAAGTTTAGGCG
>JAYSVQ010000385.1:0-4272 GCA_043718485.1 Bacteroidota bacterium | reverse complement strand
GAGCGAAATCAAAAAGTGGAAAGGCCCTTAACAGATTCTGAAATTTGTTTACAACATTCCTTAACGCTAGATCCGCACGTGTGGGAGTCACATAGGAGAACCTGGGTTGAATCAAACGATTCGTATATTAAATAATTCTGGCTTGCTTTTTTTCAGCGAAAATGCTGAAAAGAATTTATTTAAGCGTGAGAAGGTAAAAAGCGACTCAGCCAAGTATTTTTTAAATGTGCCTCAAATTGATCCAGTTGCAGGGGATCTGTAAGGGCCGAATTATAAATGAGCGTTTCTCCATTTATTTTTCCATTTGCAATCAAAGACTCAGAATCTTTGAAGTGAAACCATGAAGGTTTTCCACCGCCATTTTTGAAAAAAATATTTTCAGGGCCAGAAATGCGTGCACCACATTTTTCTAAAATTCCGAAAATTTCGCGATACATGCGATCAACAGAGCAACCCGAGGAGGCATCTTCCTGAGCCTGAACAATTAGAAATTGGTCTTTTCGAATTTCAAAATGACCGGGAACCGGCGTGCCATGTGCCTTCCATTCCCCTAAAAAGGATTGAACCTGAGCGGTAATTTTCTCACTTTGTTCTAAGCTTAATGGCTCGAACAATTGAAAAACCCAAAGTGTTCTCATGGCTGGGTTATCGTAAAAGATTTTTCAGCGATTACCTGATCGAGAATTGTTTGGGTAACAGCTAAAAGATAATTTCCAGGTTCTAATTCATCTACATCAAGATGATAAATATAATTTCCCGCCTCTGAGAAAGGCATGAGGCGGGTTATAACTTGTTCTCCTATGCTATTGTACACTCTCAACATGATTTCTTGGTCTTTGTCAAGGTTGTATTCAATGGTGAGGCTTTTCATTCTTGCGACCATCACACTTTGTAAATTAACGGTGATGCTGTAATTATCGAGTTCAAATTCTTTTAGAATTTTTGTTCCTCCTTGTTCAAGTGAGCGAATACGATAATACTTGTAACTATCATCACGCTCGTCTTTCAATGTGTATTCGGCAAGATGGTTAAAGGCACCTTTTGCCCGAATTTTTCCGCGAATTCCCCAATCTTTTTTGTCTTTGCTACGCTCTACAATAAACTCAGCAACCCCTTTTTCACTTTCGGTTGACCATGCGATTTGGACTTCGTTGTAAAAAATTTTGCCTTCAGCGTAAATAAGCTTTGCACCCGAATCGTCAGAAGCTAAACGCTCAGCTTGGATAGCCGAAAAGAGAAAGGCGAAACAAACAATGGAAAGTATTTTTTTTAACATCGATTAGGCTTGTCTGCAAATTTATCAACAATGTTGATAAGTATCCAAATTTTTCTATTAAGCGTGACCAAGGTAGTGATAATCAGGAACATTTCAAAAAATGAATCATTTGTGGGTTGCGATTTCATCTTGAAAAATGAACCTCACTGTTTTATAATAAGGGTAAAATCACCCAAATGTTTTCCTTTATTACCGAAAGGCAATAAAAAAGCCGGCATTTGCCGGCTTTTTTGAGTCTTGGTATGATTAGGTTGTTAAGACTTTTGGTGCAGCGGCCAATATTTCGGCGTTTGCGAAGTCTTTATACAACTCAAAGTTTTTGTTAAAAAGACCTGCTAAATAGTTTGCCTTTGTATCATAGGCAGATTTATCTGCCCAGGTGTTGCGCGGGTTTAAAACCTCAACCGGAACATTGGGAACATTTTCAGGAATGGCTAAACCAAAAATAGGATCGTTATTATACCTTACAGAATCTAGTTCTCCTTTCAAAGCAGAAGTAATCATGGCTCGGGTAAAGCTCAATTTCATTCTTTGGCCAATACCAAATGGGCCTCCAGTCCAACCTGTATTAATGAGCCAAACATTTACTTTATTCTGTGTAATTTTTTCTCCCAGCATTTCAGCATAGCGTGTCGGGTGTAAAGGAAGAAAAGCTTTTCCAAAACAAGCTGAAAAGGTTGCTTGAGGCTCAGTAACGCCTGCTTCAGTACCTGCAACTTTTGCAGTGTATCCTGAAAGAAAGTGATACATCGCTTGCCCCGAAGTAAGTTTGCTGATGGGAGGGAGAACACCAAAAGCATCCGCGGTTAGCAAAAAGATATTTTTCGGTATTGGGCCCATTGAGGGAATAGCCGCGCCTTGAATAAAGTTAATAGGATAGGCAACTCTCGTATTTTCGGTTACAGAAATATCATCGTAGTTAACAGTTCTGGTTTCATCGAAATATTTTGTGTTTTCGACGAGTGAACCAAAACGAATAGCGTTCCAGATTTGTGGCTCTTTTTCTTCTGTGAGGTTTACACATTTTGCATAGCAACCGCCTTCGAAGTTGAATACGCCTTGTTCTGTCCAACCGTGCTCGTCATCGCCGATTAACCTGCGTTGTGGGTCAGCCGACAAAGTAGTTTTGCCCGTACCGGAAAGGCCAAAAAATATGGCCGTATCCCCTTCTTTGCCAATGTTTGCTGAGCAATGCATCGGCAACACATCTTTGAAAGGCAAAATATAATTTAGCACAGTAAAAATGCCTTTTTTCATTTCTCCTGTGTAAGCTGAACCTCCGATCAAAATGAGGCGGCGCGAAAAATCTATAATCGAAAAATTATGCTGCCGGGTGCCATCTATTTCAGTGACTGCTTTGAAATTTGGCGCAGCCAAAATATGCCACTCAGGCGTAAAGTTTTCGATGTCTTTCGCTTCGGGGCGAAGAAATAAATTATTGGCAAAAAGGTTTTGCCAAGGAAACTCATTTACTACCCTGATGTTAATTCTATGCTGTGGGTCTGCACCCGCATAGCAATCTCTTACATACAAACTTTTGCCATTGTAATAAGCCAATACCTTTGCTAAGAGTGCATCAAACTTTTCTTTTGGGAAAACATTGTTTACATCTCCCCACCAAACTTTATCGGCGGTATTTTCGTCTTTTACAACGAATTTGTCTTTGGGGCTCCGTCCGGTAAATTCTCCCGTGTTTACAACCAAGCCACCTGAATCGGCAAGGGTGCCTTGCCCGGCTTTTAAGGTGTGTTCAACTAATTCTGCCGGATTTAGATTCCAGTAAATCTTTTCCGGATTTTTTATCCCTGCAGATTCGATCCCTGATTTCGAGGACCGTTTTCCAATCTCAATCATAAATGATACTTAAGTAGTTTTTAAAGTAACTTTGAAAAACGAGGGCGAAATTTAATTAAAAGCCCCTTCTTTTCGTCAAAAAGTTGTTCTCTAATAATCATTTAATAAAGTGAATGTATTCTTAATCAGTGACTTAGATAATAACGTGGGGTGGTTAAATTCCTTAGAGGCCCACCATTGCAGAAAGGTTTTGCGGTTACAGCCGGGAGATTCAGTTTCAGGAACCGATGGAAAAGGCCTTTGGATCACAGGAACCCTCATCTTTAAGGAAAAGGACCGGGCGGGCATTCAAATCACGTCGCAGGTAATGGAAAAAGGAGAGCATCTTTTTTCAGTTTGCCTCGGGGTGAGTACTCTCCGCCTGCCTGATCGTTTTGAATGGTTGATTGAAAAATCAATAGAATTAGGGGTTACCGAGATTTTTCCTTTGAAATTGGAAAGAACCATCAAACCGGGATTTCGAAAAGACAGGCTTGAAAAAATCATGATTTCAGCCTTAAAACAATGCCACAGAAGCCGATTACCTATTTTGCACGAAATGCATAACCTGAATGAATTTCTAGCAAAGGCCCATGCCGAGGTAAAAATAATGGGATGGGCCGAGGCAGAAAGCAATACTCATCAGGATTTTACCTATTGTAAAAGCAAGAGTTCCTTTTGCCTGCTTATTGGCCCGGAAGGCGATTTTTCTGAAAAAGAATTGATTTCGGCAAAAAATGCGGGTTTTATTCCGTTGGATTTTGGAAAAACTAGGCTTCGAACCGAAACTGCGGCGCTCTTTGGCATTTCTTGGCTTAAGTCTCTCGTTTACTGGTGATTACAAAGGCTAAGCGTTAACAGGCAATAAAATTTTAAGAATCGTTTGGGTGCCCGTTGAAAAAAAAGATGAATTCAGCCTCATTTTATGCCTGTCCATCGTAAAGTGGCGAAACTTTTAAGATTGAATCTCGTTATTTGTACTTGAAGTTTTCGTTCTTTTTACAGAGTAATTTTTTTTCCATAGTTGGTTTAGTTGGTTGAATCCCCCCCGTAAACTCCGGGGGGGTATTTTTTTGTGCCCTATTAATTAGACGACGTCAATTAACTTGTGCAAATAGCAATAATTGTTGAATCCTTAAAAGGATAAATTT
The DNA here is from genome assembly GCA_043718485.1 of Bacteroidota bacterium. GTDB lineage: Bacteria > Bacteroidota > Bacteroidia > J057 > JADKCL01 > JAYSVQ01. The sequence goes on along the minus strand of JAYSVQ010000385.1, from coordinate 12 downwards.
GAACCTATTGAT
>JAYSVQ010000384.1:0-13803 GCA_043718485.1 Bacteroidota bacterium | reverse complement strand
GCTGGAATTCCAATTCGCATGCACCAATGATAGATAGAAACTCGCTTTTTTTAGGTGGAGCCAGAATTTATTTGAGGCTCCTCAAACCAGAGGATGTGAATGAGCATTACCTCTCATGGCTTAAAGACAATGAAGTTACAGCGTTTTTAGAAACTCGATTTACTCCACATTCTCTACAGTCAATTAATAGTTTTGTAAACGAAAAGTTTAATTCTACTGACACTTGGTTATTTGGCATTTTTATCAATGAGTCTGAAAAGCACATTGGAAATATAAAACTTGGCCCGGTCAATAAATATCATGCCTTTGCCGAGTTAGGAATATTACTCGGCGAAAAATCCTTCTGGGGACAAGGCTATGCACCTGAGGCAATTTCTGTGGCATGTCAATTCGGTTTTTTAAATTTAGGCCTTCATAAAATAGTAGCAGGTTGTTATTCTTCGAACGTCGGTTCAATTAAAGCATTTGAAAAGGTGGGTTTTGAAAAGGAAGGAGTTTTTAAAATGCAGTATTTGAACAATGAGAAATACGAAGACGCTGTTATTTTGGGGAAATTTAAACCTTAATGTTTCACTTTTACCTTTTAGGGTGCTTCGATTGATAGGCAATTTTCAATAACTTTACCAAAATGGACTCATCCATGACCGGCAAAAAAATTGTAGGCATTATCGTGGCACGACAAGGTTCTTCTCGTTTGCCGGGGAAGGCGCTTGTACCCATTTTAGGTAGGCCGGTTATTGATCTACTTGCCGAGCGCCTGCGAATTTCTAAATATATTGATCAGGTTATTATTGCAACTTCGCATTTGCCCGAAGACGATGCAATTGAAAGATTCGGATTAGAAAAATTAATACCCGTGTTTAGAGGTCACCCCGATGATGTTTTAGATCGAATTTTTCATGCAGCACAAGCATATCATGCTGATGCTGTGGTTGAAGTGGGTGGAGATTGCCCCTTATTGGATGGAGCTCAATTAGATATTGGAATCGAGAAAGCCTTAGCGTGCAGGGCCGAAGTGGTAAGCAATGCCCTCCAGGCTCCTTTTACAATGCCAATAGGTTATGAGTTTGTTTGGATTACTTTTCAGGCCTTGCAAAAAGTTCATTCTATGGCTGTTTTGCAGTCTGAAAGATACCAACCGCTGCAATACATACTAAGGAATCCTGGCAAATTCTCCTTGCATTCTTTTTTTGGTGAAAAAGATTTAAACCATTTGCGATGGACAATGGATTACCCGGAAGATTTAGATTTCGTAAAAGCCATTTTTGAAAATTTGTATCCAAGCAACCCTCAATTTGGTATGAACCAAATCTTGAAACTATTGGAGGAAAAACCGGAAATTGCCCTACTTAATCAAAAATATGTAGAGAAAGTTCAGGTCTCTCCGGCTTGGTTTACAGGAAGCTATGTGAAGGAATTGCACAACGATATTTTACAAATTCTGACAGATGCAGGCAAAGCGGAGCAAGCAAATGAATTTGAAAAAGTGATTCCTTTATATGAAAGATTGGGCGGTTTTGTGAATGAGCTCAAATTGCGGGCTGAAACTAAATTGAATGGAGCGAAAAATTCATGAAGTTTTTACTCATTGGTCCGGGCCGAATGGGCAAAATCTACGCCCGAATTTTTAATGAATTAGGGGCCGAATTGCTGGCGATTTGCGGTAATACGGAGGAAACGACCCGTAAAAATGGATCAGCATTTGCCGTTCCTTTGTTTTTTCACAACCAATGGGAAGAGATGTTAGATGCTTTTCCTGAAGCCGATTTTGTTGTAATCGCGAGTTCTGAATGGGCACATCTCAAGCCCTTTTTGGCAGTTGCGAAACGAAAGAAAAATATTCTGATTGAAAAGCCAATATGTATTTCTCTTTCTGATGCCTTACAAATGCAAGATGCAGTAATTGAATCAGGCATTTTTGTAATGCCTTGTTTTACTTGTCGGTTTGATGCGCGCTATCAAGCTGCTTTTTTAAGTTTGGCCCAATTATCTGGTGAGAAAATTCAAAAAATTGAAACGAAGAGAAACACGGATTTATCAACCGCTTCGCGGGTTATAGGAAAAATGCCTATGGCATTTTGGCTTTTGCCCCACGACATAGATGTTGTAAGGTGGTACACACAGGATGAGGTTAAATCCGTTCGTGCATTTTTTTCACCAGGTGAAAATCAAGCTGGAATTCTTAAGGTAGAGTTGTGGTTGAATAATGGCGCCACAGCGAATTTGGAATGTATGTGGATGGATAATCCTACAAATGAAGAGCCGCATTCGGTATTAGAAATTAGGAAAGAGAATGCTGTAATAGAGGTCGATTTGGTTTCTAACCCGGTAATGTTGAGAGAAGGCCTGAATGTAAAAACATCTCCATGGATTTATGACGGTTTTGAGATCTACGGGAAATTAAAAGGAGCAAGTACGCAATTGTGCGAGCACTTTCTCGATGTAATCCAACATAAGGCCGAACCAGTTATTTCTTTTCATGATGGTTTTCAGAGTATTTCCGTTTGTGATGCGATTCACAAATCAATAGATTTGGGAAAGATAGTTGAAGTTAATTCTAAATGAAGCGAAGCATTGTATTTAAAGACCCTAAACAGTATTGCAGTTTTCCTTCTGTAGTTTGTTTGGCTGATGGAACTATTTTGGTGGCTTTTCGTCAGGCAGGCGAAAATTCGGTGATGAATTCCAAAAACGGAAGTCCAACTCACCACGATCCTGATTCCAGAATTCGTATTGCAATTTCAATTGACCTCGGAAGTTCCTTTACTTTAACTCCCTTTTCTTTTCAAGCCAATGCTCCATATGGGGTAAATGACCCCTCTCTTTCAATCTTGAACGACGGTTCCCTTTTACTTCGCATTTGTCAGGTTGAAGTTTTGCATTCTCATCAACGAAAATTATTAAAGAATCCGCTTGCTGCCCATCGGCCTGATTTAAAAACGGTAATGGCGGTTGCTGCCCAATTATTTTTTCAATCATTTGATGGTGGAAAAACATGGACAGATCCTTGGCCCTTAGATTGCCCTGGTTTTGAAAACAGTGCCAGCCGCGATAGCATTACTGAATTAGAGGATGGGACTTTGTTGCAACCCGTTTACCAAAGTTTACCCACGAAAACGGAAGAGGCATGGTTAATTCGCTCATGGGACAAGGGCAAAACTTGGGGAGATGCTGCCTTGATGGCTAAAGATGACGAAGGAAAATATTCCATGATTCAGGGAATTAATTATAATGAATCTTCTGTTATAAATATTGGAAATGGACATTTGATTGGAGTGGTAAGAGCCGATTCTTCTTATTATTCTGACGGTAATTTTATGCCTATCGGTGGTGCAGGGGAATTGATCACGCTGTTTTCCGAAAACGCTGGGTTTAGTTGGTCCAAACCATTTCCAAGTGGAATCTGGGGCCAACCCGCTCAATTACTTAAACTAAAAGAAGGCGTGTTGTTATGTACTTTTGGATTCAGAAAGCAGCCCTATTCAGTAAAGGCCTGTTTAAGTTATGACAATGGGAAAAATTGGGAAGTTGGCCAAACCATCATTCTCGCCGAAGGTGCACCCGTTTATGATATTGGATATCCCGGCTCGGCAATTTTGCCCGATGGAAGTATTATTTCAGTTTACTATTGGGTTGATGAAAATTTAACGCGCTACATTGAATCGGTGGTTTGGAAGGCGGAGGTGAAAACGTGATTTATATTTCCATTTTAGGTTGTGACAGCAGCCATACTGAGGCATTTACTCAATTAATAAATCCACCTGATTCTCCATTTTACCCTCGTGCAAAAGTGGTGTCAATTTGGGGGGAGGATGTTGAACAGGCCCAAATCAAAGCTCAGTCTTTAGGAATAGAAAGAGTTGAATCTCAGATTGAAGAAGCGCTGCAAAATTGTGACTTTGCGATGGTCTTAGGCAGATATGCCGATAGCCATTTTTTGCAAGCAAGGGCTGCTATTCATAAAAAAGTACCTTTGTTTGTTGATAAGGTACTTTGTCAAACGATAGATGAATCAAAGGCCTTAGTTTCTTTGGCTCAACAAAATGCGGTGCCTATGCAAAGTTTTTCAGCCTTACGTTTTTCGCCTGAAATTCAAACGTTGAAAAGTAGTGTAGCGCAAGGTCATTTCCCAGAATATATATCGATTGGTGGGCCGGGTTCGGTTTCATCTTTGCAGGATGAGAGAGCCAAACAAATCAATTTTTACGGAATTCATTTAGTTGATATCGCACTTGAATTATTGGGAGAAGGTTTTACTTTTCAAAGCCAAATCCAAAATGAAATGGGTCTTTCTGTTAGTTTACTTCATCAATCGGGTTGTCACGTGAATTTGTTTTTTTCATTTGTATCGGGTGAATTGTATCATTATAGCTTGAGGTCGCAAGACGCCTATTTTTCAGGCCAAATTGATGCGTGGGGGCCATTTTATGAGAATGGGTTGAGATATTTGTTAGATTGGATTGAGTCAGGATTTTCAAATGAAAACCAAATTCCCATTCAGCAATCGCTAGAGGCATGTGCGCTGTTAGATCAAATCGAAAAATTGTGTTCCTCCAAAATTAAATAAATGAGTGAAAAAGTTTTTTCAGCTGTTATTGCTGGCACAGGGTGGATAGGAATTGGAGGCCAAATGGATTTACTCAGACCAAAACCCGCAAGCCATGGAGAAGCCATCGAAATGCATAAAGGTTTTAATTTAGTCGGGTTTTTCGATACCGATACAGAGGCAGAAAAATGGGCAAAAAAATTATATCCTCACGTGCCTTTTTTTACTTCTTACAAAGAAATGCTTGGCAATACAAAGCCCGACCTGGTTGTAATTGCTACTCATCCTGATTCACATTGTACCTATATTCTAGAAGCCATTTCAGAAGGGGTAAAGAATATTCTTTGTGAAAAACCTATATCTGATTCACTTGAAGAAACGGAGTTAGCTGTAAAAATGTGTAAGGAGAAAGGGGTCAACCTTCAGGTCAATCATTCCCGACGATTTGATCCTGAAATTCGAAAATTTCGTTCACTGGTCCAAGGTGAATATGTGAGGGATACTCCTATTGGTTCCATTCGGGGCGCTTGGGCAAGTTTCGAACATGGTTTGCGGCATGGAGGTACCCACATTATTGATTTGATTCGGTTTTTTTTGGGTGAGCCTGTTTCTGTAATGGGAAGTTTGAATCCTTCAGATGAAAAAATTGAAAATGATATAAACGCCGATGCAATTCTAAATTACCCTCATTATAGTGTGCTTCTACAATATGTAAATTCGGGAAAATTTGCCTTAGCCGAATGTCGTTTTATTGGAGATCGCGGTATTTTAACTTTAAAGGATATGTGGGGGGTAACCATCGAATGGGTGGGTATTGCCTCGAGCAGAGAATATTCTGCATATATGGTTCCCGATTATAAGGGGGCACGCGTTTTTGGAACGGAACGTAGTTTTTTAGCCGGAACATATGACCATTTCTATAAGTGTATGATGGGAGAGGAAGCACCTTTAAGTTCGGGCGAAGAAGCATTGAAAACGCTAAAAGTTGTGATGGCAATTGAGAAAAGTGTTTCGCAAGGGGGACTGAAAGTTTTGTTATAAAGAGTATGATTTTTTTCCTCCCAGTTTCGATTTTCCATTTTTTAAAGGCAGCCCTTTTTTTTGCACTGGGAATTGGAAAAGAAACCGATCATTATTATGCCGGCCAACAATTACTTACACGCTCCAATTATCGAATTCCGGAATATGCTAAATTTGATAATTTTTATTTGGGAAGGGCTTTTAAGCGCGCTTTTATTCTTTCTCTTAAAAATAGATTTGTTTTTTATGAGCGCGGTAAAACTCTAGAACCGGCAATTTATGACACCGCAAGTAAATCAGATGTGAGAATTCGCTTTGTAAATTTTATTTCTAGTCGGTCGGTTAAAATTTGTATCAATAAAAGTGAGCTATATCGGTTCTCGAGTGTAGGAGAATCTATACTTTCTCTTTTTTTTCTTTTTCCGCTCATATTATTTTTAATCCCTTTTTCCCTTTTTAGTAAAAACAGGGTGAATTGGGCCATCTTGCCTGATGAAGTAATTGCCGGAGCCAATTTGTTGAGTAGGGTAAAAAGGCAAAAAGCGAATACGCTTTTTAAATTTGTAAGTCTCGAAAATGCTTCAGGGGTACTTTCTTGCATGTTGATGGCAAATAATATTGAGGTAAAGCAAATCGTTGCAGAAGGTTCCCTTGTTTATTTAGGGAAAGTTTTGATTGCAGATGAGGCCATTTTTTGTTTTCCTTTTCAGGTCATTGAAAAGGATAGAATCGGCCCAGGTTTTCGCGTGAAAAAATTTGCCTTGTGGACCCCGGAGAATATTTGCGAATGGATTAAGCCTTACCTCAATTCATCCATTCCGAAAACCTTTGATTACGATTTAGGATATTATTCAAGCGCATATTGGTTGAGGAAAAGAAGGGGCGATGCTTCGCCTGGATTTGGCGAGGTGGAAGATTCAGAAGCATTAGAATCCTGTTTGTTAGATTTTCTCAAAACAAACAACCATTTGAGTATGAGGATTTACCTCCACCCAAGAGAAAAAGAACCTGAATTTATTGAGGATGCGATAAGGTACTATAATGATTTTTTTGAAGGAGTGAATTTTTCAATTGCATCCAAAGATATCTTAACCCTGAATACGCTTTACGAGTGTAATATTGGTGTGAGTATGGGCTCAACCGTTTCACTGGAGCGTTTGTATGTTGGCATGAAAAGTTTTTTCTTTGCGCCTTCCCTTGATCCTCCGCCGATTCCCTTACCTGAGGGTCAGGGAATATTGATTAAAACTCAAAACGAATTTTTCGAAAAAGTGAATAGGTGGTTAGATTGTGACGAAAATTCCTTTTTTATTGAAACAAGGGTAGGGTCATGGCGCCTTTCGGAGAGTCCTCTCATTGATCAATTGAAAAAATATTTCCTCAATTAGTATTATTGGTTTTACATTAGCCCTTTCTTGGTGTTATTTTTTTTTACATTTTATCAATTTTTAAAGGCCATTTTTTCATGGAAATTGGGGTTAGGAAGGAATTCTGATTCCTTTCACGCGGGTAATTTACTTTTAGGGCGGCCAACAAATAGGGTTTTCAGAATTTCTCATAACGATTTTTTGTTGCCTTTTCGGGTTCTAAAAAGGTTATTGGTGAGAGCATGGAACAGCAGCGGAAGTAATTTTTTTCAAGGAAAGGATTGTGAAACGCTGATTTTTGATGTTAACCCACCAACGGAAATCAGAAAGGTATTCGTTGAATTTTTTACAGAAGAAAAAGTAGATTTTCAAATTGATAAAATGGAGCTCAATTTTTTTAGAAATAAAATTGAGGCGGTTTTCATTTCTTTATTTTTGATTTTTTTTACCACACTGATTTATCCCTTTTGCCTATTGGGTAAATTTAAGGGCAATTGGGCACTTGTGGTTGATGAATTTTTTGCAGCCTTCAATTTGTTAAGGGTATCACGCAAACTACGGGCACAAAAAATTTACAAATTTTCGACTTATGAAAATGCTTCTGCTCTCCATTCTATTCTATTGAGGAAAAAGGGGATTAAAGTTTTTCAGGTTGTGGCCGAAGGGTCATTGGAGTTTCAGGCCAAAATTCTTATTGCTGATTGTGCCATACTCACCATTCCTTTTCAGGTAGCCCAACTATTGACAGTTGGACCCGGTTTTCGGGCAAATGAGTTCAAGCTTTGGATGCCTGAAAGTTCCCTTTATTGGGTGCCAAAATATTTCGAGAATGAAAATTTGGCCCCGCCTACATTTGATTTAGGTTATTATTCAAGTGCGTATTGGTTAAGGAGAGAATTGGGGGAAGCTGATTTAGGTTTCGGAGAGGAAAAAGCATCCTCGATGTTGGAAGACGTATTAAAAGAATTTTTGTTGCACACGCCTGCATGCAAATTGATCGTCTTCCTGCATCCTAAAGAACGGGCCATTGAATTTTCAAGCCGGGCTATCCATTATTATGAACAGGTTTTCGGAAAAGACAGAATTACTGTGTTCAATCCAGAATTAAAATCGGTTGAGCATTTTTCTGTATGCAACTTAGGTATTAGCGTTGCATCCACTGCTTTAATGGAAAGGTTATATTGCGGTTATAAGGGTTTCTTTTTTTGCCCGGGTATGTTCCCTGCTCCCGTTCCTGAAGAAGAAGGGAAACAGATTATTTTTAGAGAAAAGTTTCGGTTTCAAGAGTCGTTGAATCATGCGTTTCCTCTTTCCCCCGAGGCGTTTTTTCAGCGATATAGTATTAGTAAATGGCGTTTTAGTGAGCAAAAGGATTTTTTGAAATGGAGACAAAGAATAAGGGCATTGCCTAATAAAACCTTTTCAATTGCCAGAGATTGATGTATTAAATGATTGTTCCGCTAAAAAAGAATAGTACTTTTGAATTTCAGTTGGTGAAAGTGTATAGTTCTTAGTTTACTACAATTCTAGAAATTCCATTGGTTAAAAGAGATAAAAAGGTTTTGATTTTGTATCAAGAAATGTCAGGGTATTTTCTGGCTAGCTTGGAGCAATTTCTTGTATCGTATCCGGCAAAAGTTTTGATTGTTCGTTGGGATGTGAACCCTGTAGCGCCTTTTGATTTTATTATTCCTGAAGGGGCCGAATTCGTCTCCCGTTCTACCTTAAAATATAAAGAGTTAAAATCATTGGTAGAGTCCTATTCCCCTGACCTCGTTTTATGTGGGGGCTGGGCAGACGGTGCTTATTTTCGGTTAGCCAGAGAGTTTAATAAAAAATTTAAATTTATTTTGGCCCTCGACAACCATTGGCTCGGAACCCCTCGCCAAAGGGTAATGGGGTTAACTGCAGGTGGCTATATAAGTAGAGTTTTTCAAATTGTTTGGATTCCAGGAATTCCTCAATATGAATTTGTGCGAAGGCTTGGCTTTAAAAATTATCAAATTCGATTTGGTTTTTATAGTTGTGATTTTAAGCTTTTCGATGGCGGTTTTAAGAATGCGAGTCCTGATAGGTTTCCACGAAAATTTTGGTACGTGGGAAGGTTTGTTGAGGAAAAGGGCTTGCTCGATTTATTGGAGGCCTTCAATAATGAGCCTTATTTTCATGAGAATGATTGGAAGTTACGCGTAATCGGAAATGGAGATCTTGAGCCCCAATTAAGAATGTCAGCAAATATTGAAATTTTGCCATTCAAACAGCCCAATGATTTGGCTGACTTGGCCAAAGAAGGAGGGGTTTTTGTTTTGCCTAGCCATTATGAGGCTTGGGGTGTGGTCGTTCAGGAATTTGCCGCTTCTGGGTTTCCTTTGGTTTGTTCATGGGATGTAGGCGCGGGAACCGCCTTTTTGAAAAATGGGTTTAATGGGTACGCTCATTTCAAAAGGAATCCATTGTCGCTAAGGAAGTCAATGCTGAAAATGGCAACTTCAAGCGACGTTGATCTCTGGAAAATGGCTAATCGAAGCAGACAAATGGCAAATTCAATCACACCTGAAATTTGGGCCTCAGATTTATGGACAATGATTGTGGGTTAAAGGCAACACCTTTTAGCCTATTTTTTTTTCGAAGGGCCCTTCTTAAATTCTAATTAAGAAGGAAATTCCTTTATTTTTGAACTATGTTAAAGCCAACCCGAAGGTTGGGAGGTAACAATGATTTCCTCTCTTTTTTAAATAAGTACGGGGTTTCGCTTTTTATTATTCTCCCCGTTTGGACGATTGCCACGAACATTACCATCCTGGCTTCTTTCGTAATTGTGCCGCTGACTTTTGTCTTTTTTTATTATAGAGGGATGCACGATCAGATAATCATCCTTTTACTTTCTTGCCTTATTTTAGGGGATTCACGCTTACCCATATTTAAAGGTTACGAAACCATTCGATATGGTGCGGTATCAACTTTGTTTGCATTGACCATTATGGATTTTGCATATAAAAAATATGGAATAAATCCTATTTTGATATGGCTCGTACCCTTCATTCTTTCTGCCATGCTTAGCCTCGTCGATAGCCCTGTAGGTGCAAGAGGTTTTGGAAAAACCTTGGGGATTTTTATGATTTATTTTGTGTGCTTAAACTTTGTTAGATATTATATTAAGCTACTTGGAAAAGGATTTGTCGTCGAATTGGTGTTTTTCTTTCAGTTTGTTTTAGGATTAGGAATTTTATTTATTTTTTTATTGCCGTCGGTTGCCTTTTGGGAGGGCGCTTTGCGCTATCGAGGGGTTTTTGGAAATCCTAATGGGGTAGCCGCATTTTCAGCATTTGTTATCATGTTTGCAGTCATCGTTTTCCCATATTTAGAAAATCAGATTGAAAAACGATTTGTGCGCACAACTTATATATTGTCTATTGCTTCCCTAATTTTAAGTGCCTCAAGAAATGGAGTAGCTACAATTTTGTCTTTTGTAATTCTGAGAGATTCTTTTCAAGGCGCAACCTTTAGGAGGTTATTTGTTTTATTGGGTGTTTTTCCATTGTTATTCTTTATTTCTAGGGTGATTACCGTTTATGACTTTCTGCATTTTTTTGGTATCGAGTCCTTTTTCAGAATTGAATCTATGAGTAACGCTTCCGGGCGAACCTATGCATGGATTTGGGCCTTAGAGGAGTATGCAAAACACCCTATAATGGGTATGGGCTACACTTGGGATGACCTATTGTTTGCTGAATTGCCCTATGAAATTTATATCACCGGCCATTATGGAGGCGTGCACAATTCCTTTTTAGTTCTACTTCTCAATACCGGAATCGTTGGTCTGATTCTATTTATGATGTTTTTCTTTCGCCTTATTTCAAACCTTAAAACCGCTAAAAATTATATTCCATTTTTTGTTTCCATTTTGCTCTCCGCTGCCTTTGAGTCCTGGTTATCTGCGGCGTTAAATTTTTTGAATACAATGTTTTTAATTATTTTTTTAGTCGCAAAATTGGCTGAAGATGAATGGGACGTTAAACAGTTTTTTAGATCCCAAAAGCAATATCTACTTCCGGGAAGGCCAAAAACGGCATCAAGTTTAGGTTAATTATGTGTGGTATTTCAGGCATTTACGGTGATTTTCCTTTTGAAAAAATTGATGAAACGCTAAACTCTTTTTTGAATAGCCAAAAACACAGAGGGCCTGATGGTTCTGGTAAATGGCAAATTCAAAACATTGGACTTGCCCATAATCGACTTTCCATTATTGATTTGTCGGATAAAGGAGCACAGCCAATGACCGATGATTCGGGTCGCTTCGTTCTCGTTTTTAATGGAGAGATTTACAATTACTTAACGCTTAAAGACCAACTCAAGTGTGAATATAATTTTTCTTCCAACTCAGATTCAGAAGTTTTATTAGCGGCTTGGAAGAAATGGGGAATACATGCTTTAGACAAATTAAAAGGTATGTTCGCCTTTGCTATTTTTGATCAACTCGAAAATACGCTTTTTCTGGTTCGCGATAGGTTAGGTATAAAACCTCTTTATTATTCTAACATTCAGAGAGGCTTTATTTTTGCCTCCGAATTGAGAACCCTCATGAACTCAGGATGGATTCAATCTAAAATTGGAAAAGAGGCAATAGCTGAGTTCTTAAGCCGGCAGACCGTACATTTTCCGAATTCAATTCTCAACGGCGTTTGGATGCTAAGGCCAGGGCATTTTCTTAAAGTTAGCGGAAGCAAATGCGAAGAATTTCAGTGGTGGTCTGCGCCAAAAAAAATCATGATTCCCCAGGATGAATCTACTGAATTTTATAAAACGCAAACCGCTGAACTGCTCTCAAAAGCCGTTGAAAAAAGGCTTGTATCTGATGTGCCTATAGGTGGATTTTTAAGTGGTGGAATTGATTCCAGCGCTATTGTGGGCCTAATGGCACAGTCCTCACAGGCGCCTATTCAAACCTTTTCCTTGTTATTTGAGGAACAAAAATTTGATGAATCTGTCTGGTCAGACCTTGTAGCTAAAAAGTTTAATACTACCCATCATCGCTTAAACGTTCGGCCAACAGATTTTCTCGAACAGTTACCTCTGGCCTTATCGTCATTAGATCATCCATCAGCTGATGGGTTAAATTCCTTTTTGGTTTCTGCGCTTACGCGTCAAAAGGGAATAAAAGTAGCCATGTCGGGAATAGGGGGAGATGAATTATTTTGTGGGTATCCTCATTTTTCAAGATTGTTTTCCATTTCCAAATTTCCGGCCTCTGCTTTTTATTCTTTACCCCTTAAGATCAGAAAAAATATAGGCTCCCTTATTCCCTATATTTTTAAAGGTAGAAAGGGAAGTCAACTTTCGATGTTATTTTCGGCTAAAAATTCTGCCCCTGAAAGTCTTTACCAGGCCTTTAGAAAAGCTTTTTCAGATTTGGAGATCAGGAATTTATTAGGGCAAGGAATTAAAATAGATCCTTCGTTTTTTAAGATTTTGAATCAATTGAAAAGCGATTTTGCAGCCTTACCCATTCTTTCACGGATTAGTTTGGCTGAAATTTCGACCTATACCAATAATGTTTTACTTAGAGATACGGATCAAATGAGCATGGCGCATGGGTTGGAAGTTCGAGTTCCTTTTTTAGACCACGAATTATTAGAGTTTGTTTTGCAAGTACCAGATGAAATCAAATACCCTCATTTCCCAAAGCAATTTTTAGTTGAGTCGTTAGGAAATTTGTTGCCAAAACAAGTGGTTTTCAGACCCAAAATGGGTTTCTTTTTACCGTGGGAGTCTTGGCTGAAGAATGAATTAAAAAGTTTCTGTGAAGAGAAATTGGCTTCTCTTGAAAGCAGAGAAGGATTTTTTCCCGGCAAAATCTCAGAATTATGGCTACAGTTTTTATCAAATAATCCTAATTTACGATGGAATCAAATTTGGTTGCTGGTAGTTTTAGAGGATTGGATGCAGCGAAACAATGTTTCATTTGATTTTACTTACAAAAATTTATCTTTTTGAAACCTAAAGTGTTGTTGTTTTCTGAGTGGTTTTGGCCTGGTTTCAAAGCAGGTGGGCCTATTCGGTCGTGTCAAAATCTGGTTCTTTCTCTGCGCCACCAAATAGACTTTTCTATTATTACGTCAAATCGAGATTTGGGTTCAAATCTTCCCTATGAAAATGTGCTGTCTGATACCTGGACAAATTGGAATGGCGTGAAAATTTTTTACGCCTCACCTTCAATCCGTTTACGTGATTTAAAAGAATTGGTGGTCAAAGAATCCCCCGATTACATTTATTTGAATAGTATGTTTTCCACCCAGTTTACATTTTGGCCTGTTTTTCTTTCCTTAAAGATGAAAAGCGCTAAAATTATTATTTCTCCGCGAGGCATGCTATCTAGCGGGGCTTTATCTTTAAAACCGCTAAAAAAGAAAATATTCCTTTCCGCAATTAAGCTAAGTGGAATTCATAAGAAATTGATTTGGCATGCAACCAGTCTGGAAGAGAAAAACGATATTGTTACTATTTTTGGGTCAGAGGTGAAAATAAAAGTGGCTTCAAACCTTCCTGATTTTACATGGCCCGATAAGCCATTAAGGAAAATTTTGAAGGAGGGCGGAGAGGCAAAATTTTTGTCTATTGCGAGAATTACCCCTGTTAAAAATACCTTAAAGCTAATTCAGTTGTTCAAGAAAGCATCGGGAAAGGCTAGCCTTTCCTTTTTGGGACCGATTGAAGATGATGATTATTATAAAAAGTGTCGTCAAGAAATTTTAGAAATGCCCGCGGGCCTTTCCGTTTCATTTTTGGGTGAATTATTGCCCGAAAATGTATTTGATTTTTTATCAAATCACCATTTTTTTGTGTCTGCGACCTTGGGTGAAAATTTTGGCC
>JAYSVQ010000383.1:0-13922 GCA_043718485.1 Bacteroidota bacterium | reverse complement strand
TAAAAATGCTTCCTAAAAAATCCTAAAAGTGAAAAAAATGAACTGGGACTAGGTCCCCAAAAAATCCTCGCCTCAAATCCTCGTTAAATTAGTTGTGTGTTGGCCAGCGTTGGTAAAGGATTACAAGTGTAACCTTAAATTTTTACTAAGAAGACCCTGAATTTTCAACAGGCCTACCTTGTAAAATCAAGACCGAATTGAAAGACAGTCTCTTGGGCTGTTGATTAAAGTTTGCCAGATTTTCCGAACCGGAATTCTTGCCGAAATCCTTGCGATTTGTTGTGGAAAGATGTGCATTCATGGTGGGCAAGTATTTGGGTGATGGGTTAGGAAAACTGAAAGAAAATTTCCTACCTGGGTTTAAACCAAAATTAGCCGGATTGATAGCCAATGAAAAGTTTGGCTTTCCACAGGAACCTGTTTGCTTTCTGAAAAAGCCTACAAAGCCCCGGTTTTATCCAAGAAAAAGAGAGGAGAAGGGCTAAAACATAAGAAAAAAATGAGAATGGCAATCCAACCTAGAATCCTACGTGCAGGGTTTAAAGATTGCTCTAAAAGCACCGGAGGGTGATCAACGCCTAAAAACCTCAATGCAATGAAACTATAGATGAGCCAAACCGGCGAAGGCAGAATTGGGCCAAAAAAGATATTAAAAACGACCAAACCAATAACCAAAGAGGCAACCCAAATGCATAAAGCAATGATATTCAATCGGGGGAACATTTTATTCCCTGACCAAAGCATATATATAAGGAGAAACCCCAAAATGGCAAATCGATACTGGCCTGCCGCCAAACTAATGTCTGCATAACCCAATCCACCAACCAGAATCAAAATCGAAACGGTTATTCGACTTATATAGCCTGAAACTTTTTGACCGAACATGCCAAAAATAACGTGTCCCCCATCTAATTGGCCTATCGGCAAAAGATTTAAAGCGGTGAAAAACAGGGTCATAAAACCAACCACTAAAAAAGGATAGTGCATGAGTTCAAAAAAAGGAGGGTATTGGCTTAAATCTGAAACCAAAAGGTATTTTAGAATCTCAAACAAAAGGTTGGTGCCAATGTAAGGGCCAGTCAACTCAATCTTTTTTTCGTCAATGTCTTTAAAATAAGCAGCTTCCGTTGGAACCCCGCCAAAATCTTGCTTATACTCTTGGTGAATATTAAGTATGTAAGCCTGAGGTTCAGGCAAGTGTGTAAATCCCCAGGTCAATAAGATAAAGGATATTACAAAACCAGCCAAAGGCCCCGCGATTCCAATGTCAAAATATTGGCGGGTGCTTACCGGGGCTTCCCTCAATCGAATAACTGCCCCCATTGAACCAATATTAATAGGGAATAAAGGAATGAAAAAAGGAATGTAATAAGGTAGGCTAGACCTGATTTTGTGGATTCGAGCAGCTATATAATGGCCAAATTCATGAAAAGTGAGGAAACCTAAAAATGAGAAACAATAAGGTATGCCCGTAAATAAAAAAGGAATGAACTCATTCCACTTCTTTTCCTCAAAAAAAGTAATCATTAGGCTTTTCCCACTCGTCCATTCTGCGCCTGAAACCAAGGTTGTAATGACGGTTGCCAAAAAAAGCCCTGCATGAAGGACGTAATTTTCCCTGTTTTTCATCTCTGTGGATTTCGACTGAAACCCCTCTTTTTATATTTGATGTCCAAACTGAAACAAAGGTATTGAATTCTGAATTGAACATCGCAGACAGTGTAAAGCAACAATCATCGGCTGCCTATAGCATATGGAAAAAATTTCTGCCGACAAGCCAAACCGAAAGTCCGTGGCTATTCCATTTTACATCAGGGCAAACCCAAACCCTTTCTTACAAAGACATGAACGCCCAAGCGCATTGTGTGGCTGCGTTTTTAATAGAAAGAGGACTTGAAAAGGGAGAACCCATTCTTGTATTAAGCGAGAATTCTCTTTTTGCACTCACCGTAGATTTAGGTGTTCAATTTGCCGGTGGCGTAGTCATTTTCGTTCCTCCCTCAATGGCAAACGAAGAAGGGGTAGATGAACTCATAAAAAAATGGGATTGCAGATTTGTTTTTGTTGAATCTGTAAAACTATTTGTAGAAGCGGCCTACCTTCAAAAATCAGTTTCGCGTTTGTTAGGTATTATTTTACAAGAAGAAAATACAGAAGACCTTCCTGAAACCATGCTTTCAACTTTTGACAGAATCGTAAGTATTGGAAAAGGAATGTGGAGAGAAAACATGCCTCGAATCAATGCCCGAAAAGAAAGCGTAAAATTTTCTGATTTATATTGCCTTTCCTTTCGTCGTGGAAAAAAGGAGCCTGATAAAATAACTTATGGGCAATTTTCAGCTATGTTGAATCGAAGCGAAATGCAATTGAAGGAATCGGGCATTCATACCCTGCTCTCTTTTGAAAACCCAAGTAGTCTTCACCAAAGAGTGTATGGTTATTTCGCACCTCTTTCTTTAGGCCTAAAAAGTTATTGTAATAGCCCACCGCAATTGCCCATTCGCTTTAAGCCGGGACCTGAGGCGATCATCATTTCACCCGAAACCCTCAGCCAATTGCATATGGTGGCGAATCAACTTTTTACTGCCAATAGCCCGGTAAAAGAAAATCGCTTGAAAAAAGCAGAAACTTTAGGCTTCAAAAGAAAAGAAATTTTAAAAAACGGCGGACAAGCACCTTTGGGAATAAAAATTTCTTTTTTCATCGCCCAAAAAAGTCTGTTCTCTAAAGTGCGAAAAATGTTTGGTAAACCCTTTCGCTCTTTTCTGGTTGATGAAGGCCCAATCGAAGCATCAGATCAATTGTTTTTTGAAAATAGCGGTTACCAAATTCTCAAATCAGAAGTTTGGGGATAAACGGACTTGGCACACATCCCGAAAATCAACTTTCGAATGGGTGACTGCTTCCAGATGAAAAATGCAATACCCGATCCCATTGTCGAGAGATTAAATGAATCGCCTGAAAGTGGCAGGTCTTAAAAAAAGATTTCTTTTTATTCCTCAGCCAAAAAAGGATAGCGATAATCGGATTGAGGAATAAAGGTTTCTTTTATGGTTCGAGGTGAGGTCCAACGAATTAAGTTGAGATAGGAACCTGCCTTATCATTTGTCCCTGAACCTCGCGCACCCCCAAAAGGTTGTTGGCCAACGACAGCGCCAGTGGGTTTATCGTTTATATAAAAATTTCCGGCTGCCTGGCGCAGCAAATCGGTGCCTCTTTCGATTACGTGTCTATCCCGTGCAAAAAATGAACCGGTAAGTGCATAAGGACTAGTACTATCAAGAATGGCAATTGTCTCTTCCCATTTTTCATCTTCATATTCATAAATGGTGAGCACTGGTCCAAAAATTTCTTCACACATCGTAAGAAATTTAGGGTCAGTCGTTTTGATTAAAGTGGGTTCAACAAAATAGCCTTTTGACTTATCACAATTTCCGCCGGCAATGATTTCAGCTTTGGGAGAATTTTTAACTGCCTCGATATAGCCTGCGATTTTATCGAATGATTTTTCATCGATCACCGCATTTATGAAGTTGCGGAAGTCTAATGGGCTTCCCATGGCAAAAGACTTCATATCTTGAATCACACGTGAGACGGTATCGAAATAAATTGATTTAGGAATATAGGCCCGCGATGCTGCCGAGCATTTTTGACCCTGATATTCAAAAGCACCCCGACTCAGCGAGGTGGCCAATGAAATTGGGTCTGCAGAAGGGTGGGCAAACACAAAATCTTTTCCGCCGGTTTCACCTACAATTCTAGGGTATGAGCGATACTTGGAAATATTTTCGCCTATCGTTTTCCACATAGATTGAAAAACCCCGGTTGAGCCTGTAAAGTGAAGTCCGGCAAAATCCGGGTGATTAAAAATTTCAGCTCCTGCAATCGGCCCATCTGCATATACCAAATTAATTACACCTGCGGGCAAACCTGCCTCGTGCAACAACTGCATAATGGTCCATGCAGAATAAATTTGGCTGTTGGCTGGTTTCCAAACAACCGTATTTCCCATTAATGCAGGAGCAGCAGGTAAGTTTGCCGCAATAGACGTGAAGTTAAATGGGGTAATCGCAAATACGAATCCCTCGAGGGCTCGGTATTCCATTCTATTCCACATTCCACGCGGAGAATACATGGGCTGGTCTTGATATATCTGCTCCATGAAATAAGCATTAAAGCGAAAAAAATCTGCCATCTCGCATACTGCATCAATTTCAGATTGATACACATTCTTGGATTGAGCCAACATGGTAGTCGCATTTATTCTGGCCCGCCATGGGCCACTTATCAAATCAGCTGCTTTCAAAAATACTGCAGCGCGTTCGGAATAATGAAGATTCTCCCAGTTTTTCTTGGCTTGAAGTGCGGCATAAATGGCCTCTTTTACATGGCTTGCATCGCCCATATGAAACTTTCCGATTTCAGTTTTATGGTCGTGAGGTGGGCATAATGAAACGGTATTACCCGTTCTTACTTCCCTGCCCGCAATAAACATGGGAATGTCGAATTGCTGATTCATCAACGAGTTCAACTCGCTTTTCAGCGCCACTTTTTCAGGGGAGCCTGAAGTGTAATTTAAAATCAATTCGTTTACCGGCTTGGGAATATGAAATATAGCATTGCTCATAGGGCAGCAAATTTACACCATTCTCTAAGAGGCAAAAAAAATAAACAAAAAGGATTTTTGAATTTTGGAATGAGCCCTATTCGGCTAAAATCAGCACATTCCGAACAGAACTGAGACCCCCTGAATACAAGCGCAAAAAATATAGACCCGGCGAATAACCTTGGGTCTGAATTGAAATTTTGGATGCTGCAAGCTCTCCTGATACCATTTCTTTGCCAAAACAATCGAACAAGGTGTATCTTATTTCAAGGCCCTCTGTCGCTTCTACATCAATCGTGATTTCTCGGCCAGAGAATTGAGGGTTCGGATAAACGGATTTTATCCAATTATCGGGGTGCAGAAAATAGGTTTGCACAGCATAAGAATACGTGGATGCGCCATCCTGATCGACTTGTTTAATTCGATAAAAAGAAGCTCCCGGAATCGGCGCAGCATCATAAAAAACGTAATCAACATTTTGATTGGATTGACCCATTGCACTTTTTTCGCCAATTTCTACAAACGATTCGCCATTTGGCGAGCGTTCAATTTCAAAGGTGGCTGTGTTATCTTCTGTCCAGGTTTCCCATCCTATTTTGATTCTATCTTCATTTTGAACGGCAGTTACTTCTCCCCATGTTAAAGGAAGCAAGCCACAACCCGGGTCAGGATTCACAGTGCCTTCTGGTAAAACCACAAAAGTGATTGTATTGCCAGCTGAACCTGCTTGACCGGAATTTGTTGTATTGAAACAAGCTCCATTTGTACTATTCACAGATTGCCCGCAAGCCCCGCCTGCATTTGTAAAAAATGCAGTAAGCGGAATGACGGCACCTGACAAAAGAAGCGTACCCCCAGATCCGCCACCTCCAGGCCCCAAGCATCTATTTTGAAAAGAGTTGCTTACCGAACCACCTACGCCTCCGTCCATAAAAAGGAACCAATTTGAAACTCCAAAATTAGTGGTGTTAAAGAAAATGCAACCGCCTGCGCCTCCCCCTCCAGCTCCATCAAACTGAGTTGAAGGGCCTATGCCCCCGCGATTAAAAACCGAAAAATTATTGCCTTCAAAGATTCCTGCTTTTATGTATATGATTCCTCCTCCATTTGCACCGTCAGAACTTTGTGCATTATTTCCATGGCCTGCGCCTCCCCCGCCTCCCATAAACATTCTGGTTGTGCCATAGGTTAAGGCCTTCCCGCCCTCACCCGGAAAAAAACCTTTGCATGTGCCAAAACCTGGATCATTATTTCTTCCGGCCAATCCACCTGCTGTTCCATTTCCTCCGCCTCCACCTCCGGAATTATGGTCATTTCCGCCGCCGCCGCCATTTGCATTTGTGCCTCTTCCCCTCTCTTTACCAACAATAACGGGCGCGATTCCTTCTCCCTTCAACGCACCAAACCAATTTCCAGCAACGGTTGGGTAAAAATAATCTGAGGCTGAAGTAAATGCATTACATGAGTTTGGAACAATCTCAACATTATCAGCCCCGCGAAAGCCTTTTCCATCAACTGAAATATTTGCGCCTAAGCTTAGTGTGCCTGAAACTTCCAATGCCAAAACGCCACCTGTTGTTCCATTCCAAACGGCTGAAGTTAACATTGCGCTAACCGTTACATTTGTGTATTGGGGAATGGAAATCATCTGCACTTTTCCATTTACATCATAGGTTGCGGCGAGTTTTTTTGTAAACGTAATTTGATTTCCGGAGATGCTGTAAATTACCGCACGCTCATAATTTCCTGCATTATTATATGAAGTGACTGTACCGTAACCAGAATTATTATTTTGGTCTACAACGGCGCCCATCATTTGAATAAGCATTACTGCGTCTCCAACCGAAAAGCCAACTGAAGATGCTACGTCAATTCGATTGGCACAGGCATCAAAATTTGTTACTGCCGTGTAAATATTAATAATTCCGGAAATAGTTTGAGAAGGAAGCCATGCAGGCATGACAATTACAACTAGAAGACCTATTTTTTTCCCCAAAAAACCCATTAATCAACCAACCTTGATTAAAATTAAAGACTAAAATACATTAATACTTAATGATTTCCAAATCAGTACTTTAGCGTAGGGAAGCCAACGAGGCATTAAAAAGCAGCCAAATACCTAAAAAACTTGCGTTTTGCCACAGGCAACAAACTTTCTTCTTCAGGGAACTCCATGCCAGAAGAAATGGAAAAAGTAGCCGGATTTGGGCGATCTGACCTGGACCGAATGAGTTCTAACTTCATATCCTCAAATGTGTTGGTGATACCCCAATCAAAACTGGTAAGGTAAGCGGTGCGAATGCTTCTGTATTTTTCGTCGGCATTCTGAATAATTGAAATGAAAAATTCATAAACTTTTACCGCGGTTCCAACTCCACTCTGCACGAGTAAATAACCATCATCTTTATATAAGGGCACTATGCCGATTGGGTCAATCTCAATTTGCTCTTCAATGAATTCGAAAATTTCCTTTCCCTGATCCATGCTGCTGCGAAAACGAGGCATTGCGAATTCTAAAATAAGTCCAATTTCCTTCATCAAGGCATCGTCCTCAACCAAAGATTCATATTCCAATTTGGCTTTTTCTAAATCCATTCCTGTTAAGGTTTGTGGGAAATTGCCGGAAAGGTTTTCCTTACTCTCCTGAAAACGAATCATATCACGATAATGGGTGATTAATTCAGACAACTGAGGATAGAGTTTTGTCTGATTAAAATTTTCTTTTACGTGTTGAAAATAAGACAGCAAAAGATACTTTTTATACTCGAAGTCAACGAGTCCTTCAACAAACCAATCACGATTTAACTTTTGCATACATCCTCCTTCTGTTTTTATCTACAAGTTTAATTTAACGATAAAATCAGAGAAATGGTATCCACATTTTCCTAAAATGTACAAAATACAAGAAAAGAAGGGGGTGGGAATATCCTGCTTTTAAGGGATGGCAAGCCCAAATTGGAATGAAAATTCCTATCCCTTTTTGAATTCAAGGGTTTTAATAAAACTAACTACTGCTATAAAATGTAAATACTTGCGAATTATAAGCCCAACAACATTCTTGAAGGGTCCTCAAGTAATTCTTTCACCTTCACCAAAAAACTAACGGCTTCTTTTCCATCAACAATTCGATGGTCATAACTGAGTGCCAAATACATGATGGGTCGAATGACAACTTGACCATTTAGCGCAACGGGTCTCTCGATAATATTATGCATTCCTAAGATCGCACTTTGTGGGGGATTTAAAATTGGAGTGGATAACATGGAGCCAAAAACACCTCCATTTGTAATGGTAAAGGTGCCTCCCGTCATTTCATCAACTGTAATCTTGCCTTCTTTTGCCCTTGCACCATAATCGCCGATTGAGGATTCAATTTGGGCCAAATTCATTGATTCAGCATTCCGAATAATGGGCACAACGAGACCGCGGTCTGAGCTTACGGCAATTCCCATATCTACATAATTAAAATACAGAATCTCTTCACCTTGAATTTGTGCGTTGACGGCAGGGAAATATTTCAGGGCTTCGGTGCAGGCTTTTGTAAAAAATGACATGAAACCCAGGCCGACACCGTGTACCTCTTTAAATTTATCTTTATATTTTTTCCGCATTTCCATTATGGCCAACATATCCACTTCATTAAAAGTGGTAAGCATTGCGGTTTCGTTTTTTACTGAAACTAGGCGGGCCGAAATTTTTCGGCGCAGCAAAGACATTTTTTCTTTGCGCTGCTCCCTTAATCCAGCCATTACCGGAGCATGATTAGCCTTTCCATTTTGCTTATTTCCATTATTCTCGGTGTTTTTATTGGGTTCAGCCGATAATTGTTCGATGACGTCTGATTTTGTTATTCTACCTCCCCGTCCGGAACCCGAAATCCCTGAAGTAAGCCCCTTTTCTTCCATCAATTTAGCGGCAGAAACAGAGGGTACTCCTTGCGCATATGTTTTTAATTCTGCTTTTGTCAACACTTTTTCAGGAACGCCTTTGTCTGCCATTACAACTTCTTTCTTGTTTTCTTTTTTAACGGGTGCTTTTGCAGATATATCAATTTGCGCAATTATTTGGCCTACTTTTACCTGGGTACCTGCTATTTCTTTTATTTTAATAACCCCATCATTTTCGGCATTTATGGTAAGGGTTGCTTTGTCTGAATTGATTTCAGCAAGTTCCTGATCCATTTCAACGTAATCGCCATCGTTTACTAACCAGTTTCCGATTTCGACCTCGGTAATAGATTCGCCCGGACTGGGCACTTTTACATCAATCATGGTGAAGGGGATTATTTTTTAACGAGCACTTTTCCTGAGCCATTTCCACTTTTAGAGGAGCCTGAATCTGAAAGAGTGAATGCTTTTTCAATGATAGATTTTTGTTGCTCTTCGTGAAGTTTTTTGTAACCAACGGCAGGGCTGGCACTCTCTCTCCGCGAAACGCAACTTAAATTGAATTCTCTAAGTTTTCTCAACAAAAAAGGCCAAGCGCCCATATTTTCGGGCTCTTCTTGAACCCAAACCCATTCCTGGGCATGATTATAGCGTTTTTGAATTGCGCGAAGACCTAAAATTGGAATAGGGTAAATTTGCTCAAGTCGCACCAATGCCACTTCCCCCTTCTTTTCTTCCCGCTGTTTTTTGAGAAGATCATAATAGATTTTTCCCGAGCAAAGAATCACTTTTTTAACTTTTCCCGGATCGGAAATTTCAGGATCATCTATTACTTCTCTAAAACCACCTTCAGAAAATTCCTGTATTGAGCTCACTGCATCAGGATGCCTGAGCAAACTTTTTGGAGAGAAAACAACCAAGGGAGTTCTGAAATCTCTTAACATTTGCCGGCGCATCAAATGAAAAATATTGGAAGGCGTAGTACAATTGGCAACTTGAATATTATTATCAACACATAGCTCTAAAAATCGCTCCATTCTGGCAGAAGAATGCTCTGGGCCTTGACCCTCGAATCCATGTGGCAACAACATGACCAAGCCACTTAACCTTTTCCATTTAGTTAATGCGGATGTAATATATTGGTCAAGAATAATTTGAGCTCCATTTACAAAATCACCGAATTGGGCTTCCCATACGACTAGGGAATCTGGGGCACTCCAAGAGTATCCAAATTCGAATCCGACCACTGCATATTCAGAGAGTAGGGAATTGTATATTTCGAACCGACCTTGCTTAGGTGCAATTTTTTGAAGCGCAATATATTCTTCTTCTGAGTTGTTCACCTTTACAATCGCATGCCGATGGGCAAATGTGCCTCGCTCTACATCTTGTCCTGAAATTCTTACGTTATACCCCTCATCTAAAAGTGTGGCATAAGCCAAAAGCTCACCTAATCCCCAATCTAATTTATTGGCTTTTACACTTTCTCGTCTCGCTTCATTGATGCGAATATATTTATCATAAAAAGTCATGTTTTCGGGCAGCGTTAACATGCGCTCTGCAAGCGCTTTCAGGCGCGTCTCTTTTACTCCCGAATTTGGACTTTTATCAAAATCACTATTTTCCGGAATCCGCAGATTTTTCCACCCCGATTGTTCAAAATTATACTCTACGGAACGTCGCGTTTCCTTTACCTGATTAAGGCGGTCTTGCAAAAGGAGTTTAAAACTTTTTTCAAGTTCTTTGGCAAGGCTGGGTTCTACACTACCTTCTTCAACTAATTTTTTGAAATATATTTCCCTTGGGTTGGGATGTCCATCAATCGCTTTATATAATGAAGGCTGGGTAAAGCGTGGCTCATCCCCTTCATTATGCCCGTGTCTTCGATAGCAAAGCAAATCTATGTAAACATCTTTTTGAAATTTTTGGCGAAATTCCATTGCCAACTCACAAGCATAGACAACCGCTTCGGCATCGTCTCCATTTACGTGAAAAACGGGTGATTGAGTAACTTTTGCCACATCGGTGCAATAAATGGAAGATCGCGCTTCTAAGTAATTGGTTGTAAAACCAATTTGATTATTGATTACGATGTGAACGGTACCCCCGGTTTTACATGCATCTAACTCAGACATTTGCGCAACTTCATAGACTACGCCTTGTCCGGCGATAGAAGAATCGCCATGCAGAATTATCGTTGCTACTTTAGTAGAATCTCCGTTGTACTTATTGTCAATTTTTGCACGTGAAATGCCTTGGGCAACAGGTGCCACAGATTCTAAATGGGATGGATTAGGGCACAGCGACAAATGAACCATTTCACCCCTTTCGGTTTTTACCGCAGATGAAAATCCCATGTGGTATTTTACATCTCCACCTAGGTTTTCAACGTAATTGTAATTTCCTTCAAATTCAGAAAAAATATCTTCGTATGTTTTGTTGAGAATGTTGGCTAATACATTTAACCTTCCCCTATGCGCCATTCCCAAAACAAACTCCTTTACGCCCCCGTTATCAGAAGCCCATTCGATTATGGCATCTAGCGCTGGAATCAAATTTTCGGCCCCTTCGAGGCTAAAGCGTTTTTCGCCCACATATTTACTGCCTAAAAAACTTTCAAATGTTACCGCTTGATTCAGTTTATGCAGAATGTGTTTTTTTGTTTCGAGGTCAAATTTTGGCTGATTTTTGCAAGTTTCCATTTTGTCTTGCAGCCATTTTACAATTTCAACACTGGGCATGTAAAGAAATTCTGCACCTATTGATTCGCAATAGGTTGTCTCTAGGTGAGAAACAATATTTCTGAGGCTTGAATTTGGCAACCCGATTTCAATGCCGGCCTGAAAAACAGTATCAAGGTCTTCATTGGCTAATCCAAAACTCTCAAGCGCAAGCGTTGGAAAATACTTTCTCCTTTCTCTGACCGGATTTGTATGGGTAAATAAATGTCCTCGATTCCGGTAGCCGAAAATGAGGTTTCGTACTTTAATTTCTTTTAAAGCAGATTCAGGGGCATCTGCCAACCTGGGTGAGCCAAAATCGGTTTTAGAGAATTCAAATCCTTCAAAAAATTTCTGCCAACCAAAGTCGACGGATGAAGGATTTTGCTTGTACTGCTGATACAGCGTCTCTACATAATCCGCATTTGAATTACTGAGATAAGATGGATCTGTTGACATTCGTCAATGTATTAAGTTTATGCCGTTGCAAAAACAGAAGGGCGGGTAATTTTATTTTCAAAATCTTGTCTAAAGTGTACCAAAGCAGAACGAACCGGCCATGCAGCGGCATCGGCCAATGCACATACAGTTCGGCCTTCCATTGTATCACATAGTTCGAGGAGCAAATCGATGTCTTTGCTTTGGCCCTCGCCGTTTAAAATTCGGGTTAAAATTTTCGTGAACCATCCGGTACCTTCTCTACAAGGGGTACATTGCCCGCAAGATTCATGATCGTAAAATTTTGCGATACGCAGGGTAAATTTCACAATGTCAGTATCTTCATCCAATACACATAAACCGGATGTACCTAAAACCGTTCCAACCGAGCGCATGGAGTCGCTATCCATTTTAAGACCTTCTACCATGGAAGCAGGCACAAATGGACAAGAAGAGCCTCCCGGGGAAATGGCTTTTAGTTTTTTCCCTTTTCGAATTCCGCCACCTACTTCGTTTATCAAATCGGTCACTAACATTCCTGATGGAAATTCATATACACCGGGTCTATTCACATGACCAGAAATTCCATATAAAATAGGCCCCGGATGTGAGGGTGTTCCAATCGCACTAAACCAAGCGGCACCATTTTTTATAACCAAAGGAACATTTGCCAATGTTTCGATATTATTAATGGTTGTGGGCTTGCCCCATAATCCATACTGAGCAGGAAAGGGTGGCTTTGAACGCGGATAAGGCCGCTTACCTTCTAAAGATTCCATGAGGGAGGTTTCTTCCCCACAGATATAAGCGCCTGCACCTTTGTGCACATACATTTCTGTAGAAAATCCAGAACCCAGAATATTTTTTCCAATCAGGCCTTTTGCATACGCATCATCTACTGCTTTTTGAAACATATCCACCCAATCGGCAAATTCACCTCTGAGGTACACATATATCGCGTCTATCTGCATTGCGTAAGCTGCAATAATGGCGCCTTCAATAAATAGATGTGGATTAAATTCGAAAATTCTACGGTCTTTAAAAGTGCCGGGCTCTGATTCATCTCCATTGCAGGCAAGGTATCGTGGCACCCCTTCGACTTTGGGTGGCATAAAAGACCATTTCAAACCGGCATTAAAACCTGCACCGCCTCTGCCACGAATGTTTGCTGCTTTAACCTCATCTGTTACAGCCTTGCTTGTCCATTTTGGGTCGCTGAGAACCGTTTTTAAGGATTCGTAACCCCCATTTTTTAGATACACTTCGATGTCCCTGAGATTTGGGATATCGGGAAGGATTACCTTCTTGTAATTTCGCCAGTTTTCCATCTTGAGAATTTGGAAGGATAAAGTTAGAAAAAAACAAGTCAAAGCCATTTTCCTGCGCCAAAATCCAAGTATTTCTCGGCGGATTCGGTCTTTTCCCTGTCCAATCTTATGCTAAAAAATCCAGATAAAAGCGTATTGAAAACGGGTTGTCGATTTTAGGGGTTCAAAAACCTTGGCTAGACTCAAGAATCCGACTCTTTTTCAGGTTGAGTTTTAAGGGATAATAATCTTCGGTTAAAGAAAAATATTCCTAAAATTCCTATGGAAATGGCCGCATCTGCGATGTTAAAAACCGGCCAGAGAGAAATGTATTTTCCACCCCAAAAAGGAATCCAATTAGGTAAAAAACCCTTCCAAAGATCAAAATAAAACATATCGACCACCCGCCCAAAAAACAAATGACATGGGTAGTTGTCAAAATCCCCTGATAGGCCTGAACTACAATTAATTTCACAAAAGAAGATTCCGTAAAAAATGCGGTCGATAAAATTTCCAAAGGCACCGCCAAGAATAAGGGCAAGGAGCAAGGGCAATAAATTAGGGTAAGCCCAAATGCGTTTTAAAAAGTAAAAAATGAGGAAGATGGCAATGAAGGAAAAAAGCCCCAAAATAATCTTGGAATGAGATAAGCTAAGGCCGGGAATAAAATCGCTGAACGTTAAACTAAAAGCTGCGCCTGGGTTTTCAGCAAAAGTGACTTTAAACCAATCCCCAAAGACGTAAATGTCTCTGGGCATGCCCATGCAGGTTTGTTCGAGAAAATAACTCTTCCCTAAACTTTGTTTAACCCAAATTTTAATTCCTTGATCTAAAACAACAACGAACAAAGAAACCAATAGAATCCTTGCAGGTTTCTCCCTAAACCAAGAGAGTATGGTCCGCACAAATTAAATGTCTTCAGTATTACCTGATGGCACAATGGTTTGTTGAACTACCCTTTGGG